>JAKFYM010000015.1 GCA_021730855.1 Bdellovibrionales bacterium | reverse complement strand
TCGTGGTAGTGAAATTCATCGCGCTCCGTGCACATCACCATATTATTGAGGGCAAGGAATTTGCCGTGGGAATAACTCTCGAGCACGCGCACGCGCTGGAAGGGAGAGGTTTCGTTAAAAAGGGTATTGCCGCTATGGCGGAGCGAGAAGGCCTGGTTTTCATCACGGTCCGTGAACCAGAGGTTGCGCTGGAATTTGGGGTCGACAAGGGCGTCTTCCATCTGCTTGCGGTCGGCCTTGAGCTTAAAATCCACGCGCTTCAAGAGCGGCACTGAGCCGCGGTACATTTCGAGGGCCGAGTGGTTTTTGGCCTGGAAGGCAAGTTTCAGGTGGTCGAAGGAAATCCAAGGATCCACGGTGTCGCCACAGGTGAAAAGGTCCACGGCCGCGTATTGGTATTCGGGCCAGGTGTGGATTGCGAGGTGGCTTTCCTGGATCACCACCACGCCGGAGACGCCAAAGGGCGAAAAATGATGGAAGGTCGACTGGATGACGGTGGCTCCAGCTTTTTGGGCGGCCTGCACCATGGCGGTCTCGATCCCCTCGACATCATTTAAGATTTCGGAGGAACAACCTATAAATTCTACAAGAATATGCCGGCCCAGTGCATTCATCACAGCGCTCCTATAAAGGGAAGACTGAGAACTAATACAATAGGGGGGGGTTGAAAAGGTCTTTTTGCTTCAGGGCGTCTTTCAGTTCGCGCCCTTGGGGATGAAGCTCAAAATATTATTGGTTCGCACCAGGTCAAGCACAGAGCGTTTTGTCTGGGCCGAAAGCTCCACGAATTTGAGGCCGTAGCCGGGCTTGGAGTTCCCTTCCAGCCGCTTCCAGATCACTTCACAGGCCGCCTGGTGGGTGCCGTCGGAGTCGGGGAGCTGGAATTGCACTTCCACCCGGCTTCCGGGTTCGAGGCGCATGCCGGGATGCTGGCTCAGCTGCTCCTGGTCGAGGAAAAGGCCGCCAAAGCCGATTTGCTGGGCATTGAGGTTGATGTTTTGCAGCTGCACGTGCACGGGAGTGAGGTCGGGGGCCTCGGCCTTGGCATGATGGGCTCCATAAACATATTCCCAGATCAGGCGGTGGAGTTTTTCCAGGTCCACGGGTTTTTCCAAAAAGGCCACGGCGCCCATATCCAGCAGGGTTTCCACGCCATACTCTTCGGGGAAGCCGGAAATGAAGATGATTCCCGGTTCGTAGTGATGGAGCTTGCGGATTTCTTGCAAAAATCCCAGGCCATTGAGCTTGGGCATGCGGATGTCGGAAATGATGATATCGATTTTCAGTTTTTTGATCGCGTCTAGCGCTTGTATAGGGTCGTTGTAGATATATGACTCTATATTGCGCAGCTGAAGAAAATGCTGAAGCATTTTTGTGAGCTCGCTCTCGTCGTCGAGAATCAGCACTTTGGGATGAAAGGCCGGGCCGCCCGATTTTTGTTTTTGTAGGAAAAGCAGAAAGTCGGCCAAGAGCTCTGTCTTGCTATCGCTATTGGTTTTTTCGAGAATTTTTTTGAGGTGGTTGTTCACCGTATGGAGGCTAATTTCTAGTTTTTTCCCAAGCTCTCCCGGGCTCACTGTGCCATTGGCCAAGTGATAAAAAACTTCTGTTTCTCGTTCCGTGAGGTGAAACCCACGGGCGTATTGCTCGATCAATTGCTTTAGTTCCATTTGCCGGGGACTTTAAAGTAACCTTATTGAAAATGCATCTCATTTCTTGCATTTCCTAGATGCGCTATACTGAGTGCGATGCAGTGTCCACTTTGTCTCGTTACAAAAAATCAGGAATCCTTGGTCGTGGAACAACGACAGTATTGGGCGTGTGCCCAGTGTAGCTTGGTGTGGTTAGACAAAAATGCCCACCTAGAAATTGCGGCGGAAAAATCGCGTTATTTGGAGCACCAGAACGATATAGAGAATCCTGTTTACTTAAATTATCTCGATCGTTTGGCGTCTGCGATTCGGCCACTGGTAAGGCCGAGCGGGAAGGGCTTGGATTTTGGCTGCGGACCCACAGAGGGGATGAAAGCTCTGCTCACGCCCCAGGGATTTGTGGTGGATTCCTACGATCCCATTTTTTTTCCGGCACACGAACTGCTTAAAAATCGTTATGACTTTGTGCTTTGCTCCGAGGCCGCGGAACATTTTTTTTCGCCCCGCTTGGAATTCGAAAGATTGGCTTCGCTGCTTAGCAGTGGCGGATGGCTAGGGGTGAGCAGCCAGTTGTTACGAAGCCGCGCGGCTTTTCCCCAATGGTCATATCGCCGCGATCCTACCCATGTGTGTTTTTATAGCGAGGCCACAGTGGCTTGGATCGCCACGCATCTTGGCTGGGAGATCCAGCATCTGGCTTCGCCGATTTGGGTGTTGCGGAAAAAGTAGCGAAGAGCTGGATTTGAAAAGTGGGTTCGTAGATAAGGATGCTGTGAGGCTATAGGAGGCGAATAGATACCGAAGCGCGACTAAGGGCGCCCTTGGGGGTTCTTTCGGAGTGAGCGCGGAGCGCGGTTTGCGGAGGGGCGGATGGCTGGTG
>JAKFYM010000304.1 GCA_021730855.1 Bdellovibrionales bacterium | reverse complement strand
GCCCTAGGGTATTTGCCCGCCCTCACGCTTTTTTTCGTCTCGCTTTTTCCCGATAGCCGCGTGGGTTTTGAGCTGGCGGCCGTTTGCACCCTCTACACCTCGATGGCCTGGAACCTAATGTTGAGCTTTTATAGCTCGATCAAGACAATCCCGCGTGAGTACGTGGACATTATCCGCGCCTATGGCTATGGCCGCCTCGGAATCCTCCTGCGTTTGGAGCTCCCCTACGCCATGAACGGCATTGTTTGGAACAGCATGCTTTCCGTGGCGGGCGGCTGGTTCTTCCTCACGATCTGCGAAAATTTTCGTTTGGGGGATGAGTCCTTCAGCCTCGTGGGCTTGGGTTCGTTCATGAACGCGGCCTTTGATCGCAACGACCATATCGCCCAGCTGGCGGGCGTGGCCGTGATGGTGCTCATCCTCGTGGCCACCGATTTTTTTGTCTGGAAGCCGCTCCTGCGCTGGGCCGAGCGTTTTCAGCGCATGCATATGACCGAAGAAGAAGAGGAGGACGAGCCTGTCCTCAATTTCTTTGCCAAATCGCGGCGGCTCACCAATTTGTTCCGAAAGATCCGCCGCCGCTATGCCGCACGCCTCTACGTGACCCACAAACGCGGCCGCAAAAAGCGCGAACCCGCCACTTCCTGGCCCACCATTGGCTACAGCTTGCTCGTGGCAATGATCGCATTTGCTCTCTGGGGCGTGGCCATCGGCTACCAAATGATCGCTTCCATTCCGCTCAGCGATTGGCTGGAGCTCTTGCGAAATGCGGCCTGGACCTTCTTCCGCGTGACCGTGGTCCTCTTGCTCAGCGGCTTCATCATGGTGCCACTCGGCCTCTGGCTCGGAGCCCAGCCCAAGCTCGTGAAACGCCTCCAACCCGTGATCCAGGTGATCGCCGCCTTTCCCGCACCCATGGTATTTCCCTGGATCATCGGCATCCTGCTCGCGCTCCATGTGCCCTTGCACCTCTCGAGCATTTTTCTGATGATGGCCGGCGCGCAATGGTACCTGCTCTTCAACGTGATCTCGGGCGTGGCGAGTGTGCCCGAAAATCTCGTAGAAGTGGCGCGCACCGTGGGCATGGGCACGCTCGGAATCATCCGGCGCGTCTACCTACCCGCCGCTTTTCCGCACATCCTCACGGGTTTCATGACCGCGGCGGGTGGCGCCTGGAACACCAGCATCGTGGCCGAGATCGTGGTGGTGCACCAGGAAACCCATGTGGTCCCCGGCCTCGGCTCGTATATCGCGCTTAGTTTCAACCAAGGCCTGCACGCCCAACTGATTGCGGCCGTGGGCATCATGGTGATTTTGATTGTGCTGGTGAATAGATTATTCTGGGCAAGGCTGCTTGAGCTGGCAGAATCTAAGTATCGATTGGATGGATGATGCAACCAAAAATCATGCCCCTAGTGGAGCTAAAAAAAGTAAAGATGAACTTTCGCTTAAGCTCGGGCACGGATCTCTCCGTGGTCGACGACTTGAACCTAAGCATCTATGCCGGAGAGATCGTGGCCCTGCTCGGCGCCTCGGGCACCGGGAAATCCACCACCCTGCGCTTGATGAGTGGGCTCTCCAAACCCACGGCCGGGGAAGTCTTTACCAATAACCTGCCCCTCTCGGGCCTCAATCGCGACATCTCGATCGTCTTCCAAGAAGCCGCGCTCTTCCCCTGGCTCACGGTGGCCGAGAATATTGAATTTGGTTTATACCCCTTGGGCTTTTCCCTCCGCACCCGCCGCCAGCGCGTGAGCCAGGCTATCGACCTTGTGGGCCTTGAGGGCTTCGAGGAAGCTTATCCGCGCGAGCTCTCCGGAGGCATGCGCCAGCGCGTGGGCATTGCGCGGGCCCTGGCAATGAACCCTAAGCTCCTCTGCATGGACGAGCCTTTTTCGGCCCTCGATGTCCTCACCGCCGACACCCTCCGCGGGGAATTGCTCGAAATTTGGCAGAAAAAGACCACCAACCTCAAAGGAATTCTTTTCATTACGCACGATATCGTGGAGGCCGTCTCGCTCGCCAATCGCATCGTGGTGATGGGCCGCCCCCCCAACAACATCAAGGCCGACATCCAAAATCCCTTGGTCTTCCCGCGCGATGAAAATTCCTGGCAGTTCAACCAGCTCGTGCGCAAAATCCATTCCGTGCTCACCGAAAGCATTTTGGGCGATGGCGAGGCCACCAATTCCGAGAGCCAAACCCTATGGGTGCTGCCTCCCGTCTCCATTGCCGACGTGATCGGGATGACCGAGCTCCTGGCCGACCACAAAGGCCAGATCGATCTATTCGAACTCCCGCGCCTGATTGAAAAAGATTTTTCCGAAGCGCTCACCACGGTGAAAGCTGCCGAGCTGATCGGTTTTGTAGACACGCCCTACCAGAAGATCATCCTCACCCGGCTCGGCCAGCGCATCGCCCAGGGAGACGTGAACGACCGCAAAGAAACCATCAAGACGCAGCTACAATCCTTGCGCATGGTGAAACTATTGGTGGAACTTTTGCAGAACCAAGAAGAGATGGCTCTCCCCTATCC
>JAKFYM010000301.1 GCA_021730855.1 Bdellovibrionales bacterium | reverse complement strand
GGCACTAAAAGAGGAGCTGGCAACATGGACCTGCCAACCGGCATTAAGGGCGCTTTCGATCACCGGAATGGAGCGTGTGGCATTGCCGAGGCCGGTGCCGCCAATAAAGAAGCCGATTTTTTTTTGTGCGGAAGTGGTGAAGCCAATTCCCAAGGAATAGCCCTTAAAGTAGCCACTGGCTCGCCCAATGTCCATCCCTCCACCATTCGTCGAGGCCACGAGGTAGGAATCGTTCACCTGGGCGTGAAGGTAAGCGCCCTGAATTCCGATCTCTCCTCTATTTTTGTAATCAAGGCTTGGAAGCGGAGGAGACGCAAGAATGGTTTGTAGCCCCAGGAGCGAGATCCGGACCCCCGTCAACGGATCTGGGGCTGCGGCCTCTGCCGCTGCACAAAAACACACACTGGTAAGTAAAAAGACCAAACGAAGACGCATCACCAATCCTTGGAGAGTGCCGAGGGACTAAAGTAAATTTTAAATATTATTTCAGCTGAAAGCACTGGAAATCCGGAAGCAGGCCGAATTCACACGGTGAGCTAGTAAAAAAATAACTCACTTAAACAGATATATTCCCTCTAGTCCTGTTTTTGACAGAGGCCTAGACGATACGCTACCGTATGAGTCGGGAGTTTGGCGATGGCTTGCAAGATCTGCGGGGAATCCACACAAAAAGAAATCTACCGAGGCACCCTCCGCAGCGGGAGCTGGGGCGAGCGCACAAAGGAGGATCATTCGGTTCTGGAGTGTGCTCATTGCCATGTCCGCAGCCTAAGCGACTTCCGCCTCAACAAAGAGTTTTACGAATCCGCAGAATACCGCGAAAAATACAACAACTCTTCCTCTGTCGAGGACTACCAAAAAAATCATGGCGCATTGGTGGCCACAAACTTTCAGCTCCTCGGTCCAGCCGCTATTGGGGGCCGTCAGGTAGCAGATTTTGGTGCAGCCGCAGGAAGTTTTCTCGACCTATGCATTCCTACTGCCGAAAAAACCATCGCCGTCGAGCCAGCCCTTTTTTTTCATGAGCATCTACGCAAGAGGCATCAAGTGTTTTCTTACGGGTCGGATCTCGTACAAAGCGGAGTGCACGTGAATGTGGCCACCGCTTTCGATGTGGTGGAGCATGTAAGCGACCCACTTTCGTTTATCACGGAAATCCATCAAAGCCTAAGTGTCGACGGACAGCTCTTTCTCCTCACTCCTAATTTCCAGGACATTTTGAATCTCGTCATTCCAGAGCACTTCGCTCTTTATAACTACCGAACGGCGCACCTCTTTTATTTCTGTCCATTGTCTATCCATTTCCTTCTAAAAAAGGTGGGGTTTCGGGAGATTGTGGTGGAGTTCCACCATAAGTACGACCTATCAAACTTCCTCCAGTGGTTGCGCACCCACCAACCCATGGGCAAAACAAAGATGGATCTTTTCTCTGCCTCTTTTGCCGAGCAATTTGTGAAAGAGGTGGAAGCGGGGGGGCACTCTAGCCACCTCTTTGTACGCGCCTGTAAATAGTTCCGTTACGCTATGCCTCTTGCCCAAACCCCTTCTTTTGCATAGAACCCTAAAAAAGGGGGAATCTCATGAAATCTATCATCTTAGCTGCCAGCCTATTTTTCTCGTGGACCGCCACAGCCTCAACCGAGATTGGCCAAAGAGTGCAAGGCGAATTCTCGCGCCTGCGCGCGGTCGTTTCGCAACTCACGCCTGAGTTCCAAGTGGGTGGTTATCTCAACGGAAAAAGCTATGGCGACCATGAAATCCTTTGGGCCTTGAGTGAGGATCCTAGTCGTTCGGAAGTGATTCGCATCTATCGCGAAAAAGGGGCGAACGAGCAACCCATGGTGGTGTCTTTTCACCGATCCACCCTTATTGCGCCTGGCCGCACCGTGATTCGCCGTTTTGTAGGCCCAGGGCTCACTGGCTGGCGCAATGACACCGTGGACGTAGACAGTGGCGAATACCTAGGCTCTCAAGGAAACGAATCCCCGCTCCTGGATGCGAGGGACCGCGAAATCCTCAAGAAATGGGATATTGAGCTGCCCTAAGGGGAAAGCGATCAAGGCCAGCGCTAGGCGAGATTAGGGGTGGCCACGAAAATCGCCGCATGGGGTTCGGGCTCACGCACGGAAAGCACCTGAAAGCCTGCAGCCCGAAGCTCGCCACGGATTTCGTCCTTCTCGGCATAGTAGCGAGTCGCGGCCTTATTCTGCTTGGTGATGGGATCTACCTCCGGCACCAAGGCTGCCGGAATCCCCACCATGGAACTCAGCACAAAGATGCCTTCTTTGCTCAAGGCCAAGCGGCACAAGCTTAGCCACGTCATGCGGTCGGGCCTAAGCAAGCAAGGCAAGAACTGTTGCGCGATCAAAATGTCATAGGTCTCGGCATAGAGCGTGGGATCTAAAGCATCTGCCTGCTGCACTTTTGCGACGGGAAAATTAGCGAGCCGCGCCCGGGTATACGTCACGGCCGTTTCCGCGCGGTCAAAGCCAGTATAGGAACCCAAGCCGCGGCGAACCAAGAACTCTGCGAGCCATCCACC
>JAKFYM010000373.1 GCA_021730855.1 Bdellovibrionales bacterium | reverse complement strand
GTTTCATCACTAATCTCCAAGAGCAAATGCATTTCAAGTCGAGGGTTAGTGATCGAGGGATGGGCTTTCTTACATTGAAACAGAAAAATAGTTTTCTATACGTTCTTCTGGGGTTCTTTTTAGTCCCTTGTATTCTTTATGCCTTTTTGGCATCTGGAGATGCGGCATTTCCTTGGTTTAGTGGCCTTTACCTGGTCCAGTTTGTGATCTATGGCGGCATCCTCTTTCTTTTAAAAGATGCGCCCTTAAGCCTAAAATGGATTTGGCTGGTGGCCATTGCCGCAAGAGCCGTTCTTGTCTTTACGGAACCGACTCTTGAAAACGACTACTGGCGTTACCTTTGGGATGGGCGGGTGCTAGCCCACGGAATTAATCCTTACAGTTTTAAACCCCTCGATCCCGCTCTGGATCACCTTGAAGTATTTTATCGGCATCTGATTGGATGGAAGCAGTACGGGACGATCTATCCGCCATTTTCGATTCTTGTGTTTGCTGTTTCCCATCTAATTGCAGGCGACTCGCTGCTGGCCCTCAAAGTGGCTCTTACTCTTTTTGATCTCGGCACAGGTGCAATTCTTATCTTTTGGTTCAAGCGCCTTGGTATCTCACCTAAATGGAGCGTCCTTTATTTCCTCAACCCACTGGTACTCAAAGAAATTGCGAACTCAGCGCATCTTGATTCCATCGCCGTTTTTTTCACAGTGCTCGCGACGTTTCTACTCTGGCAGAATGGTCGCAGCTCCACCGGAGATAAAAAGCTATCGCTGTTCGCTTGGGCGACGCTCGCCGTAGCAGTGGCTTCAAAAATTTACCCCATTTGTTTTGTGCCTTTGTTTTTCAAAGTAGATCGCTCGCGTTGGGTTGGAATTCTGACGTTCATGGGTCTTCTTCTTATTGCTTATAGCCCATTCATGGCAGCGGGCTTTCATATGCTCAATGGCACGGAGGCCTTTGCCAAACATTGGATTTTCAATGCGGGCATCTACCGCATTTTTCAAAGTGGGATACCTCTGTTGCTGTCAAACTTAGTAGGCTTGAAACTTTTGTCTGAAACCATAATTTCATTTCTTTTAAGAGAAGATTGGCTAGCAAAAATCGTCGTGGCCTTGCTGTTTGGCGCATTCACGCTCTACCGGACAAAAAAAATCAAAACTGCGGATGAGCTGCCCAGAGAATTCGTGAACGTGGTCGGAGCGCTCCTGATTCTCTCGCCGGTTGTAAATGCCTGGTATGTGCTTTGGATCTTACCTTTTGCTTGCATCACAAGGCACAAGCCATGGCTTCTATTTTCTTTCTTGGTTTTTGCCAGCTACTCCTGGTGGTATTCGCGGGAGCTAGCCCTTTATCTAAGATGGATCGAGTACATTATCTTTTTCGCAATCCTGTTTCTTTGGCACTATAGAAGGAAAGAAATAGTAGCCCTTACAAGTCAAAATTCGCTATGATGGGCGCGATGGCAACAAAGCAACCGAAAACCAATTCCGCGCCACAATCTCAAAGACACAAAGAACTCCGCACTCTCTTGGAATATCCTGAAGTTCGGAGCTGGCGAACCCTTATGGGGGCATTTAAAGCCATCTTTACGCGCCTCGAAAAGGGCCTAATGGCCGAAGACTGCTCTGTCTCTCGGTTTCAGATTCTATTTTACCTCTATTTTGAGGGAGACCTGCCTGCCATTGCCATCGCCAGAAAACTTGTGGTCACGAGAGGCAATATAACTATGTTTCTAAGGCGCATGGAGTCAGACGGGCTTATTAAACCAATTATTCCTCCGGGACAAAAGCGCCCAGTTTTCACTTTAACTAAAAAAGGGACTACGTTCTTTGAGAAGGTTTTTCCCCCACATATAGAGCGAGTACGTAAGCTAGCCCCAGCTTTAAACCAGGATACTCTGCGCCTTTTGCGATCAGTAGGGCAGTCACAAGACATCTAAGTCCGATAGATTTGCTCTGGACATTTTCGTCCTAAATGTTTATATATAAACATTACATTGGGGCTGATTATGAGCGCTAAAACAGAAACAAGTTTCGCATCAATAGAGTTTCTAACTTTAGTTAAAAGTAGGGACTCCAGTGCAATTGAAAAATTGGTGCGCTCTTATACGGAACCCCTCTACAAAGGTGCCCTAGGACTCGGATTTGACGCCTCAACTGCCGAGGAGCTTGTGCAAAATGTCTGGGTCACATTTTTTGATGTTGCTCCCGGATTTCAAGGGCGATCCCACGTTAGAACTTTTATTTTCGGTATTCTCTATAATAAAGCAGCTGAGCTTAGACGCGATCAGAAGCGATTTGATAACAGCGATGATCCGATAGAAGACACTATAAATGCTCGCTTTGCCCCAGAAGGTCATTGGACCAAGCCGCCCATCGACCCTGAAAATTTTCTTGTGGCAAGTGAGACCATGACGTTGATCCAAAAATGCATCGACGGCCTGCCCCTTGCTCAGCGCATGGCCTTCTGCCTAAAGGAAATAGATGATCACGGAAGCCACGATATTTGTAATATTTTGGGGGTCACGGTCACTAACCTAGGAGTGCTACTATAT
>JAKFYM010000379.1 GCA_021730855.1 Bdellovibrionales bacterium | reverse complement strand
GGGGTCGCGGCGGCTGATTTTCTGCTCGGAGGCATCGGCCAGGGCGGCGAGGAACTGCTCGCGTGGCATGCCCGAGCGGCGCTCAAATTCGGCGGCCACTTCCGCGGCGCGGCCTTCGCGCAAAAAACCGGGGTCGAGGCGGCGGTAGGAGGTGACGGTCTTTTTTGTTGGAGCGGCCGCAGCGGCGCTGCCGATCGAGCCCATCGCGCGGCTGAGGGCCGCGTTGCGGTCTCCCGTGCGATCGAGGCCTTCAGAATTGCGGTAGTTCCCGTAGGCCTGCATGCCCTTGGAGACAGCACCCGTGACATTGAGGGCGGCCATATTCATCATGGCCTCCATGGCGTTCACGGTGGAGCTCTCGAGGCTATCGTCGGAGGCGGCGCGGTTGAGATTTTCGGCCACCACTTGGGCATTTTGCTGGTTGATCGTGTCGGCAAAAGACAAAGGGGAGTGCAGGAGTGCCAGTGCACCCAGTACATAGATCCTTGTTTTTGGATTTTGTCCCCACATACCCAATATTACTTCTTGCAAAACTGGGACCCGGCCTTAAGTTCGTGAAATTGCAAGCACGCTTTGGGCGCAAACTGCCGATCTTTTGGCCACTGCCTAGAACATAGACAGTCAATTGCCCTGGAGAGGGAAGTTGCGCTAGATTGGTCCAGAATGAAAACAGCTGTCTATCAAGAATTTTTGCAAAGCCACGGCCTCGCGCCACCCTCGCTGCATGTGGTCTTGGGCTCAGGCTTCGGCACGGCCCTTTCCGCCTTTCCTTGGGAAAAAGTAGGGGAGCTGAGTTTTGCTTCCGTGCCCGGCCTGCATGCCTCCACCGTGCCCGACCATGCGGGAAAGTATTCTTTCTACCGCAAGGGCAACCAGGTGGTGAGTTTCCAGATGGGGCGGCTCCATGGGTATGAGGGCCATGCGCCCGACGAGGTCACCCGCACGGTGATGATTCCGCGCCTAGCGGGAGTGAAAAATTTTTTGCTCACCAATGCGGCCGGCGGACTCTCGCTCGCCTACCAATCGGGTGATGTGATGCTCTTGCGCGACCACGTGAATCTCACCGGCATGAATCCGCTGCGCGGCCCGAATCCCCGCGGGCTCGATGGCGCGGAGCTCGGCCCTCGTTTTCCCGATATGAGCCGGGTCTATGATGCGCGCTGGCGTGCCCAGCTCCATAAAGCTTGTTTGCAGCAGGGCCTGCGCGTGCACGAGGGAGTGTACCTGGGCATACTCGGGCCGAGCTTCGAGACTCCCGCCGAAGTGCAGCTTTTTTCCTCCTGGGGCTTGCATGCCGTGGGCATGTCCACAGTCTGGGAGGCGATTGCCCTCAAACATTCCGGCGCCCGGCTCGCGGCCCTCTCGCTCATCAGCAATCCGGGTGCGGGCTTAGTGGCTGGCACGGCGCTCGACCACCTTGAGATCTTAGAAACTTGCCGCGCTTCTGCCACTCGCATCGTGGGTGCGATACAATCCTTTGTGGAAGAGGGGTTATGAAAAAATTCGATCTGGGCGTGCAGGCGGACTATTTCCTATCGATGCAGGGGGGGCGTGCCGTGGTGGAACGCAACCGCTTCCTCGGCGTGAAGGGCGGCCTGATCACGGCGGTGGCACCCTGGAAAGCCGCCTACCGCAAGGACTGCAAACGCTTGCTTGGGGGCGAGGGGAAGGTGTGGCTGCCGGGCTTCGTGAACGGCCACACCCACCTGCCAATGACCCTATTGCGCGGCCTCGAAGACGACGTGCCCTTTCACGTCTGGCTCTTTGAGCGCATCCTGCCGCTCGAAGGGGCTCTGGTCTCGGAGGCTTTTGTGCGCGTGGGCACGGAGCTCGCGGCGCTCGAGTGCATTCGTTTTGGCACTACCACGGTAAATGAAATGTATTTTTATGCGGGCGCCACGGCGGCCGTGCTCGACAAAGCGGGCCTGCGCGGGATCGTGTCCCAGACCATGGCCGATTTTCCCCTGCCGGAAGACAAAGTGCTCGGCACCGACAAGTTCGCGATCGTGACGGCTTTGCGCAAAAAATACCGCCAGCATCCGCGCCTCGAGATTGGCCTTGGCCCGCATGCGCCCTATAGTTGCAATGATGCCTTGCTCACGAAGGTGGCGGCCTATGCCCGCGCCGAGAACTGCCCGATCCATATCCATGTGAGCGAGACCAAAAAAGAGGTGGAGGATTCGCAGAAACAGTACGGGATGAGCCCCGTCGAGCGCCTGGCCAAGCTCGGGGTGCTCGCGCCCCGCACTCTCTGCGCCCACTGCGTGCACTTTAATGAAAAGGACCGCGAGATTTTCCGCAGCTCCGGTGCTTCGGTCATCCACAATCCCGATTCCAATATGAAGCTCGGCTCGGGCATCGCGCCCGTGGCCGACTACCTCCGCCGCGGCATCCCCACGGCCTTTGGCACCGACGGCTCGGCCAGCAATAACGACCTGAGTATTTTTGGCGCCATGGACATCGGCACCAAGCTGCAAAAACTCGCCAGCGGCGACAATACCGCCATGCGCGCCGAACAGGCCCTGGTGATGGCCACCTGGGGCGGGGCGCAGGCCTTAGGGTT
>JAKFYM010000374.1 GCA_021730855.1 Bdellovibrionales bacterium | reverse complement strand
CGTCGAAACTCTTATGAACAAGCGCCTCTTCTCCGGCTGGGGCATCCGTACCCTCGCCACGGACTCTCCGCGCTACAACCCGATGTCCTACCACAATGGCTCCGTCTGGCCGCACGACACCACGATCGTGGCCATGGGCATCGCGCGTGCCGGCCACAAAAAATCGGTGGAGCAAGTGTTCGAGGCGGTCTTCCATGCGAGCAAACACATGAAACACGCGCGCATCCCCGAGGTTTACTGCGGATTCGAGCGGCAAAAAGGCGATCCGCCCACCCTCTATCCCCTAGCCTGCGCTCCCCAAGCCTGGTCCTCCGCCGCGCTCTACGGCCTACTCCAAGCCATGCTCGGGATCGAAATCGACGTGCCCCGCAACCGCCTCACCTTTTGCCGACCCACTATGCCCAAAAGCCTGGGCACACTCAAAATCTTAGGCATCCGCGTGGGAGAGAGCACCCTGGACGTGGCCGTGAACCGCTATGCCGACGACGTGGCCGTGCATATCACGAAGCGGGAGGGAAGAGTGGAAGTGGTGGTGGAGAAATAAAATGTATTTATGCTGGGCGCCTAAATCACTCCCCATCGGTTTCGCCTCGCGCAAACGTCCCCCGCTATTGCCTCGTGGTGGGGGTCTCCGAAAATTCTTCGCCAGTAGCAGTAAATGCTAAGCTAGCGGGTCACTCTTCCTTTTCGGGTCTCTAGGGCAAGCCATTTGGCATTCGTTTCTCGCTCTCCTATAGCCACCCATTCTAGACCGCCGGTAATGCACACTTCGGAAGCGTGACGAAGAAATTTACTAATTTTTTTTAAATGCTCCTGGCAAAGATTTCCTTCGACTCCCCTTTCATAGGAATAAAAGAACTTTCGTTCCATGCTATCGGTTCCGCTAATTTGCAGCTCTTCCACTTTTTCCCGTCCCCGACTAGGATCGGAAAAATCTTCACACTGCGCCTTAACCTTTTCGGAAGAAAAACATCTTGTGACCGTTCCTTCTAGTCTTTCATTCCAGTCGTGAGACAAGGAAAAACCAGCAGTTGGGAAAGTAAATACTCCTATAAGACCCAATAATAGACTCATGAGCTTGACTTTCTTAAGCTGCCTAAGATCTCAAAATAATTTTTCATACCCTTTTGTTCTTGAAATGGTTTTTTCTTTCTTAGGTATGCTTTGTACTCAGCCACTGCTTCATCCCAAGTGGCTTCGTGGCCTAGATAACTGCTAGCCAAATATTTTTTGTGAAACAACCAGCGAATGGCCGCTGAAGCTGCCATCGATGAATTTTTCACATCTTTGGCAGTTAAAGTAAGATAATGATCCGAAAGCTCCCCTTTTTCATCTGATAAATACTTCCTCGTTTTATCCGTGATCTGAAAAGGCCCTCGAGCGTAATTCCCCGCTGATACGCGAACATCTTTACTGAACTTTCCAAAGGTAGACTCGCTGCCAAGAAGAGCCTTCACTACATTTGGATCAAGCGGATTAACTGGATTAAAGATATCATTCCAGTATTTGGTCCAAACGAGTATTTCCATGTCAAAATTATTGGCTTCTGTTGGCGTAGAAAGCCGAGCAATTGTACCAAGCCCCTGAAGCTCTGCAGCGCCACGCTCCATAATTTCAAGGATTTCATCCGGATAGAGCTGACTTTTCCCCGATGGATTTCTCCTGCAGTGCTGACGGACAGAAGTCTTACCAGATTCGTGTTTAGAAGAAGCCTTTACGTTTCGCGCATGCCTACGAACATGGTAATAGCCTGCCGGGCAGACCTGCCAGCGATGAAGGGCAGGAGCAGTTTCCAGTATTGCTTGACGAACAACCTCCAGCAGTTTGGGAATCTCGTTCTTCGCAACTTCCCAAACTATAAAATAATCGACATCAAAATATCCGTGAATGAGTCGATTACGCATTCCGATCATTTGTTGCCAGGGAATGGAAGGAAACATTGCCTTAGTTTCAGCCGAAACTCTATTTGCGGCCTCACCCATGACCTCAAGCTCGCGTACTATCGCAGAACGATGAAGGTCGCTTTTCATAAACTTTATCTGACTGGTTTTTTTTAAGTGAGAGGCAATTTTCTGAATCCTAGCCTCCATCTCTCTCAAATAAATATCATCCTGCTTTTTCATAGATTACCTTGAGATCTTTTTGGATAATGGATCGAAGGTGCCTATTCAGAGAAGCCTCCGTGACTAGATCCACCGGTACTCCTAAAATTTTTTCAAGTTCTTGGTCTAGCACGAACCATTTTAGTCCAATGACCTTTCGATTTTTCAAGTCAGGAAAAGAGACAAGAATATCAATATCGTTAAATTCACCTTGCTCCCTAGCAAAAGAACCGAATAACGCTATCCGACTTACTCCAAACGGTTTCAAAATCTGGATAATGATCTTCTTGATCTCCTCACGGGAATGTTTTTTTACATTTTCCATGGATCCTACCTTCCAGCTGAGAGTGTAAACGAATCACAGAAGATCAAAAACTCTTTTCATGTCCACTCCCCATCGGTTTCGCCTCGCGTAATTCCTCGCAGCTCCACCTTCGCCCCCCTCCAGCAGCCCCGCTCCTCTC
>JAKFYM010000369.1 GCA_021730855.1 Bdellovibrionales bacterium | reverse complement strand
CGGCTCTCACAAATCCGATCCAGAATAAACGCGCTGACAGTACTCCACTCTAAGAAATAATACCGAAAATAGGTTCACCAAGCTCTGTTAAAGAATGGCCATTCTTTCCGGTCATCACCCTAATCGCTCGCGCCTAGGGGGCGCTTATTTTCGCAATGGCATCGGGGCTGCCTGATTTTGGCTGGGCGCTTCCGTATCTCAACGCTCAATGTTCAGGGGGCTTCAAAAGCGACCCTTTTATTCGGTAGAGCGGAAAGTCCGCGTTTTTTAGAATATTGGGCCTAGGAGCCCAGAAACGACGAAGCCCAAGCTCATAAGCTCGGACAGTGCCAAGGATCGAAGTGAATAACGTCCTCGTAGCGTAGTCGGACGCTCGCGCGCCAAAAATCATCCACCGAAGGTGAAATTTTCAGGAATTCTCGCGTATAGCAAAAATAAAGCAGGTCTGGAAAGTGCTCTGGCGCGGGCCCTATGGGCCAACTTGCTCTCGACTGCGCTGCCACTGAATATAGACCGCGCTCTCCCGAGCAAACGGTGCTCTACAAGACAGTGGCCAACCATATCGAGACGTTTTTCGCAGTGGTGGATTCTGAGGGCAAAAGTTTGCCCAAATTCGTGCGCCAGGAATTCGATGCCTATCTTCGCTGCGGGATCCACGCCTATGGATTCCTGAGAATGAAGTGCAAGGGCTGCCACTCGGAGCGCCTGGTGGCATTTTCGTGCAAAAAGAGGGGATTCTGCACGAGCTGCGGAGGACGCAGGATGAGTGAATCGGCGGCCCATCTTATCGACGAGGTATTCCCCATGGTGGGAATCCGCCAATGGGTTGTGAGCTTTCCCTTTCCGATTCGCTTCCTGCTTCTGCGAAGCCCCGCACTTCAATCAAAGGTTCTGGGCATCTGCCTTCGGGCGATAAATTCCCTCATCGACAAAAAAGCTCATCGCAAAGTGAAAAGCGGCGCTGTTACGTTGCTCCAGAGATTTGGCGGATCGCTCAACGCCAATCTGCATTTTCATATCCTGGTGTTGGAGGGAGGCTACGTAGAGGGAGAAAATGGGCCGGAGTTCATCACCATGGACCCACTAAGTGACGAGGATATTGGAGCCTTGGTGCAAACCATAGCCAAGAGAGTTGTGAGGGCGCTCAAGAAACTCGGGCATTTTCAGGATGACAGAGAAGCCACTTCCGAGGACATAGAGGATCCCCTAAGCGAGTTGCAGGCGGCGAGCGTAAAGAATCGCGTGGCCATGGGCAAGCGCAGGGGAGAATGGATCAGGAGGATCGGCGCTCTGGGTATTAGCGATCCTCCTGAGCTGACGGGACCACTGTGCGCAAGCGTGGCCCAGTTCTCCCTCCACGCCAATGTGTACTGCGCGCCGAACCAGAGGGATAAGTTGGAAAAGCTTTGCCGCTATGTCGCCAGGCCAGCGGTGGCGGAAGAGAGGCTGAAGTTGAAGAGCAACGGTGATGTGCTTCTGAGACTCAAGAAGCCCTACAGCGATGGCACATCACATCTCGTATTCTCACCACTGGAGTTTTTGGAAAAGCTGGCAGCCTTGGTGCCTCCGCCCCGGGCGCACCTCACAAGGTTTCATGGAGTGCTGGCCCCGAATGCGAAGATTCGCAGCAGAATAGTGCCCAAGCGGGAAGAGGCAAAAGAAAACCAGGAAGAAAAGCCAAAATCCAAGAGGATATCCTGGGCGAAGCTTCTCAAGCGCGTATTCGGGATCGACATGGAAAGGTGTGATCACTGCGGTGGCAAGATGGAGATCTTGGCGGCGATCATGGAAGGCGCAGCGATTGAGAAAATCCTCAAGCACTTAGGCAGACCCTATAAGCCCCCCGACATTGCCCCAGTCCAGTACCCAGAGCAAGGTTCACTCGAATTTTAGATCCCCAAAGCCGGGCTAGGCACAACCTCGTGCGAAAAACGGGAAATTGGCCAAAATCTTTCCCTTGATCCTCAGCATTCAAGCCAAACCCCTTACCCCAAAGCCAATACCGCCTCCCAGAAGCCTATTTTCTGGCTCAGATCGCCCTTTTCTGCCACTGTGGGAGGCCTTCCACTGTGGGAGGCCTTTGTTTTCCCTATCCGCGATCGACCGGACCTATATCAGTGCGCTGGAGCGTTGCGTTTATGCGGCGGGCATCGATGTCGTCGATCGGCTCGCTCGTGTTCTTGACATGGAAGCAGCCGATCTTCTGCGCAGGCCCGATCCGCCAGCGCGCAAGTCCAAGCGCGTCATGGAGTGACTGCTAAAGACATTGCTCGGTACGTATGACTGCTATCACAGACGAAGCCGCTAGCCTTGTGCAAAGCTTACAACGACGAACTTCGGCGCAGTTGACATGCAATAAAAGTATTGCATATTATCCCGACATGGATGATGAACAGCTTGACCGAGTTTTCAAAGCCCTAGCGGACCCAATCCGTCGCAAGATTGTGGATCGCCTTCGCCAGCAGCCTAACCAGTCGCTTTTCCAAATTTGCGCCGGGGCTGTTGCAAAGGGTGAACATGCGGTCTCTCGACAGGCCATGACCCAACATCTCGACATGCTGGAGAAGG
>JAKFYM010000164.1 GCA_021730855.1 Bdellovibrionales bacterium | reverse complement strand
CATCGCATAGGCTCCATCGGGCCGCTTCGCCCCAAATGTTTCCAGCATGCTCTTAAGTTGTGGCAAGGCCAGTAGGATTTTGTCCGAAGGTTTCAAGCGCAGCTTTAGGTCAAGGCGGGAATACATGGCCTGCTCTCCGAGCTGGATGCTGCCCTCTCCCACAATCTCTAGGTCACGATTGCTGGCGCCTATGGTGAATTTTTCGAACTGCACGCGGCCCTTTTGCACCTTGGACTGGATCTCTAAGGGGCCAAGGTCCAGGATCGGGAGCGGAAATCCTAAATGCAAGCTCGCGGGATCAAACACCAAATTTTTTCCCGACACGCGGATCACGCCATCGGCCTGCGCTAGTTTCTGGTCGGGAAGGTCTAGTTCCAGAGATAGGCTCGAGAGCAGGCCTTTGAGGTCGAGGCCCTGTTCTTCGAGCGGCTTGAGTTTGGCGAGGTCCACATTTTCCGTTTCAAACTCCACGGACGATCCAGAAAAACTTCCGTCGAAGGCGGCTTGGTAGGCCTTACCGGAGAAAGAGCCGCCTGGGGCTTTGGCCAATAAGCTCAGCAGGCTGGGGTAGAAACGCAGTTCTTCGAAGGTGAGCGGGATGCCGGCGCCGGGGAACTTGGGATCGAGCTGTACGTTCTCGAGCCGCAGGTGCGGGAGCCAAAAAAACCGCAGGCCAATTTTTTCGGCCTGCACGCGGTAGGGGAGGTTCTGGTTGGCCTGGTTGAGCACTACGCTGGAAATTAGGTTGTCGGGCAGCTTGAGCACGAGGAAACATAGGAGGGCTAGAAGAAAAATCCCGATATAGGCGAGCACCTTCATTTTCCGTCGCAGGGGAGAGCTTGGGGCCGGAAGAGGGAGCGCGATTTTTGGTTTTTTGGCCGAGGCGAGGAGGTCGGTGTCTAAGGTGTTGAGCGCCATCCTAGGGGCCCGCCTTTTTTACCGTGAGCTGGGCCCAGAGATAGCCTTCGGGATCATCCTTAGAATCCACGCTTAGTTTTTCTACCGAGGCGCCGGAGCCGGAGCGTTCGATGAGGAAGAGCACTCGCATCAGCTGGGTTAAGGAAATTTTGTTTAATTTCAGCTCGGCCATGCCGTTTTTTGCATCCGTCACTTCCACATTGGATTTGGGAATCAGGGATTTTTGCGCCACCCGTTCGGCAAAGGGGGCGGCGGGGCCCGAGTTGTCAAAGTTACGTAGGAGTGGCTCGCCATCCTGGCTGCGGGCCTGGGCGTTGAGCTCTTCGATGCGCACGGCGGCGCTCTGCACGTAGCGGATGTCTTGGTCTTTGGCAATGAGGTCGTTCTTAATGGCGATGGTGCGGAACCAGAGGCCAAAAAATGTGAGGAGTAGGATGAGGGCGAAGACGCCAAAGGATCCAAGCAGCACATAGCTTTGGGTTTGGGCGTCGAGCTCGGAAAATTTCTGACGCACTTTTAGGACATGTTCGTTGTCCCAGACTTGCTCGCGCAGCTGAGTTTTCCAGTCCCACATCTTAGCTTCCCTTCTTTATCCCGGTGGTGAGCGTGAATTTTTTCTTCTCGCCCTTTCCGGATTCGATCGCGCTCGCTTTGGGGCTTTGGAAGACCGGCAGCTGCTGCAGGGCCGTGATGGCGCGCTGGGCATCGCCCGCCGTGGGGGACTCGATTTGCATCTGGAGCTGGTTTGGGTTGTAGGTCATGGTCTTGATTTCCATCTTCGCCATCTCGGGCACGCCCTTGCTCATCTGGTCGATCAGCTCGAGCGCGGAGGCGGCGGAACTAGAAGCGGCGCCGCGGGTTTTGCTTTGCGCCTCCTCTACCTTCTGGCCAATCACCTGGCGGAGGCGCGAGGGGTTGGATTTTAGATTGGAGAGATAGCTATTGGCCACGCGGCCGGTCACGGACTGGATGGCGGTGCTGAGCTGGGTGTCGCGGCGGGCGCGTTCGCGCTGCAGGAAAAAATTCTGCAGGATCACGCTGACCATGGCCACGAGATAGATGGTGAGGAGCAAGCGCGCGGGGTAGACGAACTGCTGCAGGTTTAGGTGCAGGCTGCGGCTCGCGGCGTAGAGCTTGCCGGAGCGGAAGTTGATCTGGGAGCGGGACTCGCCGCTAATTTGCGAAATCCCAAGGGCCGAAGCCACCGGCAGCAGCCATTCGATATTGCGCTGGGGCTGGATCGTGGCCTGGGGAAAGAGCTTGGTCACCTGGAGGGGCTGCACCCTTTTGCGCCAGCGTTGGGTGAGGTGCTCGGGCAGTCCGGGGAGGAGGGCGGTACCGCCGCAGAGATAGATCGCCTCGATATTGTCGGCAGAGTAGCGTGAGGTGAAGGCCATGAGGCTTTGCTGGAAATCCGAAAACACGGGCTCGAGCGCCTGGCGGATGGTTTCGGAGAAGGTCTGTTGGTCGGCGGTGGCCTGCATGCCGGGCACGAGCAAAAATCCGCGGTCCACCTTGGCGAGCTCGGCCTCGGCGAGGCCGATATTGTAGTGCTGGGAGATTCCGAGGGTCACATCAAAGCCGCCCACCATGGTGTTGCGGTGGAGCACGGGCAGGCCGTTGCGAAAGAAAAACATTCCGGTTTTGCGG
>JAKFYM010000297.1 GCA_021730855.1 Bdellovibrionales bacterium | reverse complement strand
CCTTCAAGCTAGATTCGCAGATCCAGGACAGCAGCGGGCGCTGGTCTCCGAGCTTGGCTTCGCCCTTCTGGTAGCGCTGGAAAAACTGCTCGTGGGCCGGGAGGCCCGAGCGGTGGTTCAGGAGATCGAGCACCGTGGTTTCGGTGGAGGGGAAATCGGAAAAATATTTGCGCACGGGATCGCCGAAAGCGAAGCGCCCTTCCGATTCGGCCGCAAAAAGCAGGCTCACGGTGGAGAGGATTTTGCTCACCGAAGCGAGGTCAAAGAGAGAGTCGGCGGTGACGGGGGTGGCTTCCGTATGGGAGTGGGTGCCTAGATAAAATTCCACGTCCTTGGCGCCGGGGCGACGAAGGAGGAACGCAAGGCCGCTGGCCTGCTTCTGCGCCAAAGTCTCTGCTAAAAAGGCCCGCGAACGAGGGAACAAAGCGGCGCTCCTTTGCGCTTAGGCGAGCAAAGCGCTCGCGCTTCCTATAGCTAGTTTCAAAGCAAATGCCGCGAAGAGCAAGGCAATCGTGCGGTAGAGGAGGTGAAGTTTTTTATTGCTCTGGAAATAGGGGCGAAAAAAGCCAAACAAATAACAAAGCGAAAGGGTGGAGGCGACCCAGCCGAGCTCAAAAAGCAGGATGAATAGCCACTGGCCCCCACGCACCTCTTGCCCGAAGCTCACGGCTTGCGGGGTGCAGACGGTGATCCAGAAAATCCAGGCCATGCCGTTGAGGAGCGAGAGGAAAAAGACGCGGCGATTGCTAAAAAGGGGCTCTTCTTCGGCGATTTCCTCCACCTTCCACAGGTCCCAGGCAAGATTGAGCAGGATGAGGGCGCCAAACATGCTCAGGACCGAAAAGACCACGCTCTCGGGATGCAAGAGGCCGCCTGCCGCCACACAGGCCACCGACATGATCAGCTCGCCCGTGGCCGCCCAGAACACGATGCGGCGGGCAGATTTCCACCCCTTGCGGATGGTCTCGGTGAAGATGGCCGTGACCACGGGCCCGGGGATCAACCCGCAGAGAAAGCCCAGGAACAAAACTTCGAGGAATCTTAGCATTGGCGTAGAAAATAACGGATTTTCCCAATCGCAACAAGCGTGCTACAAATGCTGCATGCGAAATCCCGAGATGTCTGAACAAGAGTTGCGTCAAGCCGCGAGCAAGCTGCGCGTTTGGTGCGTGAAAATGATTTTGGAAGCCGCCAGTGGCCACCCTGGAGGGAGCCTATCGTTAGCCGATCTGGTGACGGCTTTTTACCTCAAGCTGCTCAAGCATGATCCCAAGAATCCCACTTGGAAGGAGCGCGATCGTTTTGTGCTCAGCAAAGGGCATGGGGTGCCAGCGGTCTATGCCGCGATGGCGATGACCGGATATTTTCCCGAGAGCGAGCTCCTGAGCTTGCGCAAGCTCGGCTCGCCCCTCCAAGGGCATCCCGACCGCGCGCGCCTGCCCGGCATTGAGGCCAGCACGGGCAGCCTCGGCCAGGGACTTTCGATTTCCCAAGGCATGGCGCTAGCGATGCGGCTCGATAAGATCGATTCGATGGTTTATTGCGTGATGGGCGACGGAGAAATCCAGGAAGGCCAAGTGTGGGAGGCCGCGCTCTCGATTCCCATGCATCGCCTCGACCACGTCTGCGCCATCATCGATTGGAATAAGGGCCAGATCGACGGGCAGGTGAAGGACGTGATGAATATCGAGCCGATCGCCGCGAAGTTTGAGGCCTTTGGCTGGAATGTGCTGGAGATCGACGGCCATAATTTCGCCCAGATCACCGAGGCCGTGAACAAGGCCAAAGCCAATGCGCGCGCCGGCACGGGCAAACCCACCATGATCGTGGCCGATACTCTCAAGGGCAAGGGCGTGAAATTCATGGAAGAGGGCAAAAACGCCTGGCACGGCTCGGCCCCGAGCAAAGAACAAGCCGAAGCCGCCATCGCCGAGATCCTCAAGGCCTTTTCGTAGGAGCGAATCATGATCGACAAAAGCGTAAAACCCATTGCCACCCGCCAGGCCTTCGGCGAAGCCCTCGCGAAACTAGGCGAGAAGCACCCGCAGATCGTGGTGCTCGATGCCGACCTCGCAAAATCCACCAAGAGTGAGCTCTTCGCCAAAAAATTCCCCGAGCGTTTTTTCGAGATGGGCATCTCCGAGGCCAATATGATCGGCGCCGGAGCGGGCCTCGCGCTCTCCGGAAAAGTCCCTTTCATTTGCAGCTTTGGCTGCTTCGTGACCGGTCGTTTTGACCAGATCCGGATGTCTGTGGCTTATACCCGTGCCAATGTGCGGATCGTGGGCACGCATGCCGGCGTGGGCATCGGCGAAGATGGCCACTCGCAGATGGCGCTCGAAGATTTGGCTTGCCTGCGCACCCAACCCGAGATGGCCGTGCTCCAACCAGCCGACGATATCGAGACCGCCGCGATGGTGGAAGAGCTCGTGCATTACCCGCACCCCGCCTACCTGCGCCTCACGCGTCAGAATGTGCCGCGCGTGCATGCCGCCGGCACCAAATTTCAGATCGGAAAGATCCAGCCCGTGAAGCCTGGAAAAGACGCCCTCGTGCTGGCCACGGGCGGGCTAGTGGGG
>JAKFYM010000228.1 GCA_021730855.1 Bdellovibrionales bacterium | reverse complement strand
ACGGAATGCGCGCGGCCCGGTACTCTCGCATCAGTCGTTGCACGATCTCCCGGGCGGGCAGAATGTCATCGATCAGGCCCACGCCCTGGCCCGCGCTCCACACTTCTTTCCAGGTCACAGATTGGGCCGCTTGCTGCAGGAGACGAGCCCCCCAGAGAGAGCGAGCTAATTTCGCATATTTTTTTAGGCCGCTTTTGAGCAGCATTTCCTCGATCGGGTTCAGCTCCAACCCCATTTTTTCAATGTAAGGCGTTTTGATCACAGCCGCCGGAGTGCCAGAGATTTTCTTGGTGAGCACGATATCGTCGGGTTGGGCCTCCAGAATCGCTTTCTTATAAGCCGCGTCCACCTTCGCTTCCTGGCTTGCGATGAAACGGGTGCCTACTTGCACCCCCGCGGCACCCAGGAGCAGGCAGGCGGCCATTTGCGCGCCTGTGGCGATGCCCCCAGCGGCAATCACGGGAATGGAAACGTTCTTCTTTAAATAGGGGAGGAGCACTAAGGGGGAGGTGGGTCCGGCATGACCACCCGCTCCGGCACTGACCGCGATCAAGCCATCGGCCCCGAGGTCTTGCACTTTCTTCGCATAGTCGAGCGTGGTCACGTCACAAAAAACCTTGCCGCCCACGGCATGCATGGCGCGGATCACGTCTTTGGGATTGCCCAGGGAGGTGATCACGAGTGGGACTTTTTCCTCGACGCACACCTCAAGGTCCTTGGCCTGCCGAATATTGGATTTATTTACGATCAAATTCACGGCGTAAGGCTTCTTGGTGGCTTTTTTTACTTTCTGCACGGCCACGCGAAATTCTTGGGTGCTGCGCCAATTGAGGCTCGGCATTCCCCCCACGCCCCCGGCATTGCTGACGGCGCTTACCAATGGCTCGTCGCTCACGAGAAACATCGGCCCCGCGATGATCGGATAGTCGCAACCCAGGAGTTCGGTGAAAGGTGTTATCAGCGGTTTTTCCATGGGCAGATGGTAACTTAGAAAGAGGGGGTAGGAATGCATTTTCTTTTGTTGTTGTGTTTGCCATTCTGGGCATGGGGGGAATCTTTCACGGGCAAGGTGGTGAACGTGAGCGACGGGGACACGGTGACGGTGCTTCGAGAAGGCAATCTTCAGGAACGAGTGCGCCTCACGGGCATTGACGCCCCCGAAAAGGAGCAGGACTTTGGCCAGCGGGCCAAGGAAGCTCTCTCCGATTTGGTGGCGGGGGAGGTGGTGACTGTGGAATTCCAGAAGCGCGATTTCTACGGACGCATTGTGGGAAAGATTTTTTTGCAGAAAAAAGACGTGAGTCTCGAGCAGGTGACGCGGGGCCTGGCCTGGCACTACCGGCAATATGCACGGGAGCAGGCTCCGGAAGATGCGGCTGCCTACGCAACCGCTCAGGTGGAGGCGCAACGAGAAGAGATCGGTCTTTGGTCGATGCCGGATGCCAAGCCACCCTGGGAGTTTCGACGCGAACGTAAGAGGCCCGCGACCGAGAAACGCAAGGCTGCGCGGGCAGCGGCTTATTGACAATCATTCTCAAAAAAGTTACCACCGAAACCAGAGGTAAACGTGAATCTCTGGGACGCTCCTTTCCGCAAAATCTTGCGTGTGCAAGACCTAAATGCCCTCGAAGTTGATACCCAGCAGGTCCTCACTCATCTTGGCCTGGATGCTGGAGAGATCGTCGAGAAGATGCATATTGCTCCCTTGGGAGACCCCGTGAGCCTGCGCATTGGCCAACACCTTTTCACTCTTCGTTCCGAAGTCTGCCGCAAGATCCAAGTGGAGATTGCTTGAGATGAGAGAAGTCATCCTTGCTGGCCGGCCAAATTCGGGGAAAAGCACGCTTTTCAATCGCCTTGCCACCGCCAACCAAAAGGTGGGGAACTATGCTGGCTGTACGGTGGAGAAAAAAACGGCCACCGTGAAGGGCGCCATGGGTGAGTCCTTCGAGCTCACGGATTTGCCCGGCCTCTATTCTCTGCAGCCGAATTCTCTGGATGAGGAAGTGGCCTTACGCCACCTGGAAGCCAATAAGGACAAGAGCCGCATTGTTCTTGTGCTCGACGGAAATAACCTGGAGCAGGAGCTGGTGCTGCCGATCTTGCTCAAAAAGCGCGGCTATCACTTGGCGATCGCCGTGAACATGATGGACGAGGTGCGGGCCAACAAGCGCATCTTAAACCTCAGCGGCATGACCGATCTAGCCGGTGTTCCCTTTTTTCCCGTAGCGGCTCGCACGGGAGAGGGAGTGGAGGCGCTAAAAAAATTCTTGATCAAAGATGGAGCGCCTCAAGCATCTTCTTCGTCGGCAACGGACCGCTCCTCTGTCGAGCTCCATCGGGAAGCCCGAGCTGAGGCCAAGCAGATCAACCAGTTGAACAAAGGCGGCGAGAACCCACTCTTCCGGCGTGACACTCGCCTAGATGATGTGCTCCTGCATCCGGCTCTTGGCCCCGTGCTTTTTCTCTGTGCCATGTTCGTGCTCTTCCAATCGATTTTTGCCTGGGCCGCGCCCTTATCTGACCTCATCGAGGGGGGATTGGGTTGGCTACAAGATTTGGTGCGCGCGATGGTGACCAATGAACTCCTGGCTTCGCTAC
>JAKFYM010000346.1 GCA_021730855.1 Bdellovibrionales bacterium | reverse complement strand
ATATAGTTCTTGTGTATCAATTTTTTTTGCGCGCGGGCGGCCCACAGGCCAGCCATCAATCAGGATTTCCACGTTCACGCCCCGAGCGGCGGCGTTTTTGAGCGCATTTCCAATTTCTAGGCTGCGCAACATATAAGCCGCGAGGCGCACGCTCTTTTGCGATTTCTGGATGAGTTCCTTCACCACCCGTAGGGAATTATCGGGGGAAGAGCCTGTCTGGATTTCGGTGTATCCGTTGGTCTTAAAGGCGGGAAGGGCGGTTCCTGCTTCCGTCGTCAAAGGCAGAACCCAAGACAAACCAATGGCTAAGCCCAACGCGCGGACGCAAAAACGCATACATACCCCCCAAAGATTCCCCGAATCCAATAACTCTAAGGGGTGACCGCATGCGTTCGCAAAGAAAAATCCTCGTCTAAAAAAGAAATAACATGCTCGATTCCGAGCGAAGGCATCTACCATTTGTTTCATTTAGTGTGATTCAAAGAGCGGTGGTACCGTAGGCCTATGATTAAGAGACGACCTATGCGCAAAGCCCTTACAATTTTTGTGATTTTCATTAGCTTTTATTTGGTGGCTCATTTTTGGTTGCGTTGGCGGAATGAGAGCCAAACAAATCAGGGTCGAGTGGCGCGCCTCGTCGCGTGTGATCCTAATGAAGTAAAAAATATCCGTTTGGTGCAGGTCTTCGAGCAGAAGGAGCAAGAACTTCTCTTCACCAGAGTGGACGCACCTGTGGCTGGCATTCCGCCCGATTTGCGCGCAAGCCAAGCTGAGTGGAGGTACGAAAATCCGCTCCAAGGCGAGGCAGACGCCAGTGTTTTTTCGCGCATAGCCGCTTCGGTCTGTGAGCTTTATAATCCGCCCGATGCCACTGAGCCCTTTGCGATTCCCACCACGCCTGAGCGTCGGGCGCTACGCGTGGAGTTTACAGTGGCCGGAGCGAATCACCAGCTGGAGTTTGGTAGCGTGGACAAATCCCGCCGTAATTCGGTTCGCTACACTGGCACTGGCCCAGAAAAAGTGGTGCTGATTCCGCTGAAGCTTTTGCAGCTCGCCTCTCTGCCTCCGGAGCAATACCGAAATTTGAAAGTGCTGCGTATGGACTCCGACAATATCCAGCGCGCCAGCGTGCGTTCCCAAGAGAAGGAACTCTTTGCCTTGGAGCGCGAGGGCGCGGGCTGGAAGGTGAGTGCCGGAGGCAAGGAGCTTGGCGCGGGATCGGAAGAGGCGCAAAAATATATAAACAGGTTATCCACATTGCGGGCGCTCGAGGTGGAAAACTCCAAAAATGCCGTGGATAACTGCCAAAAATCTCTGGATGGTTTGCAGGTGGACCTAACGGGCGTGCGCGAGCATAAGGAAACGGTTTTTTTCCGTTTTGGGAAGAAACGTAAAATTACAGCATGCAGTAGCGCGCGGGGCGCTGTCTTCTCGCTTCATCAAGACTTGCTGAAATACCTAGATCCGCCGGCCAAAAAACTAGTGGCCCGAGGCCGCTAAAAAACTAGCTAGTGCTTGCGAAAAGGGGCCGGGCTGCTCGGCGTGCACAAAATGACCAGCTTCGGGGATCTCCACCAGCTCTACTCCAGGGCGTATTTGCTGCATGCGTTCCGCTTCCTCACGAGGAAATTCTCGGCTTCTTCCGCCACGAATGATCAGGGTGGGCAGCTGCAGAGAACGGAATTCTGCCATGGCGTCCGTGGCGCGGCCCTGCTCGATTGTCTCGGTCATGCCCGGCGCATAGAAGCGCCAATCCATGCTGCCACTTTCGCTCGCTTCCAGATTTGCATGCAAAAAAGAACCTGTCATTGGGTCGTTGGCAAAATGCGTTTGGAAAAACTGCTTCGCTGCTTCGCGGTTGGGAAAAGGGGTGGGAATCGAGCCGAGCAGATCGCGGATCCACTCTATACGTTTGGGATTGGCCTCGATGCCGGAGTCTTCCAATGTGAGACTAAGGGCCTGATCAGGATGCAGCGAAGTGAAGCGCACGGCCACTCGGCCTCCCATCGAATGGCCCACGATGTGGCACTTTTCCCAGCCAAGATGTGCCAGCAATGCATGAAGATCCTCGGCATAATCCGTGGGTGTATAACCAGATTTTGGCTTAGCACTACGGCCATGCCCGCGTTGGTCAAGCACCAGCACTTGGCGTTCTTCTTGGAAATAAGGCCAGATTTTCCCCCAGTTAGCGGCAAAGCCCATGAGGCCGTGGAGTAATACCAATGGGGCCTTGCGCTCGGCAGAAGCGGGGGAAGCGGGAGCGAGGACACGATAATGCAGGGATTGTGGAGGTACTATTGACATCGGATTCCTCTGCTTATATTCTCGGGGGCAACAGACCAACTGTAATCACCTCCTGGTTCTGAAATTTCAAGATCAATCTCAAGCCGCACAATTTAAAAAATCGCAGAGAAGGATAATGGGTTTCAAACAGGCACTGGAGCTATGCTCATGAGCGATAGAGATTCGCAAAACAACGACGATCAAAACGAACCACGCGGACCACAGCAAGACACCCGCAGACGCTTTCACAATAAACCACATCGCAAACACGACCGTCATGGTGGTGGTGGCGGCGGAGGCGGCGGAGGCGGCGGAGGCGGAAAATTCCGACAGCAG
>JAKFYM010000043.1 GCA_021730855.1 Bdellovibrionales bacterium | reverse complement strand
GTCAACCTGCCTCCCTTAAGTGCGGAAGACATGCTCGCCATCTGCCGGATCATGATCAGCGATCCCAGCCAGAAAGAGAAAGTCTTGGACCTCAAAGACCTCGACGGCTCCTTTGCCGTGAAGGGCCTCGCGCGCTTTCGTTTCAATATCTACCGCACGGTGAATGGCTTCGGCGCAGTCCTGCGGGTGATTCCCAGTAAAATTCCCACCATCGAGGACCTAAAACTCCCCCCCGTGCTGAAGAAAATCGCCGATGCCTCACGTGGCCTCGTGCTTGTGACCGGAGCCACCGGGAGCGGCAAAAGCTCCACCTTGGCCGCCATGATCGATTACATTAACTCTCAGCAAAATCTGCATGTGTTAACGATCGAAGATCCGATCGAGTTTTTGCACCCGCAGAAAAAATCCCGGCTCTCGCAGCGAGAAATCGGGAACGACACCAACTCCTTTGCCACCGCTTTGAAATCCGCCCTGCGCCAGGATCCCGACGTGATTCTCGTGGGCGAGATGCGTGATCACGAAACCCTCGACATCGCGCTCAAGGCCTCCGAAACCGGGCACCTAGTTTTTTCCACCGTGCACACCTCCGACGCCATGAAGACAATCGGCCGCCTCGTTTCTCTCTACCCGCCCCAGGAGCAAGCCAGTGCCCGCCTGCGCATCGCCGACAATCTACACGCTATCATTAGCCAACGCCTCATCCCCGGCGCCAAGGGTGGCCGCGTGGTGGCCCAAGAGATCTTGATCAACAATATGGGGATCGCCGAGTGCATCGCCAACGAAAAGAAGACGGGCGAAATCCCGAACTTCGTGGAGAAGGGCAAAGAAGTCTCTGGCATGCAGACCTTCGACCAACACCTAGTTGACCTCGCGCAAAGCGCGCAAATCACCATCGACACCGCCCTCGAATACGCCACGAATCCCTCCGACTTTCAGCGCAACCTCTCCTTTGGCGCCAGTGCCGTTGAGAGCAATAACGGTAGCGCTTCGCCGCTGGAAGAATCCTTGCACGTGGAATCAGTGGAGCCAGCAAAAGACACTCCACCGCCCGCACCCAAAGTGGTGGCCGCGGGGAAACCGCCAAAACCTACCGTCGTAGCAGCGCCCACGCCCCCGAAGGTTCCAAAAATTCCCGGAGCCGCGTAAGCTGCTCTGCGCGAGGTTTTTTTGTCGTCTTCGTTTACAATAGAGAAATGAAAGCTCGTTTGCTCTTCTTCTGTTTTTTTCTCGTCGGCTGTGCCGGCGTTGAGTACCCGCACTCCCATCCCCTCCTCCACCGCGCTCCTGCCCCACATATGCATGCCGGCCAAAGCTGCCGCCCGTTGACCTCCGCGGACCGCGCCCGCCTGCTCGTGGCCGCCGATCCCGGAAACTTTCCGCGCACTCGCTATCGCCAAGGCCCTCGTGCCCCCGTGGAGCGCGAAACCGATTGCTCGCACTTCGTGCATGAGATCTACCGCCGCGCCGGCCTACCGTACGACTTTCGCTCTTCGCGCAACCTCCACACCGCGCCTGAGTTCGAGGTGCTACCCGAAGAAGAAGCGCGGCCAGGCGACGTGATGGTTTTCCGCGGCCATGTGGGCATCGTGGATGAAAATGGCCAAATCATTAGCGCCACCCGCACGCGCAAGCGCTCGCTGGCAAGCTCCATCACGCGCCAGGACCGTAAAAATTTCCACAAACCTCGGGGCGGCGAACGCTATGTTCTGCGCTACCGCTGCAATGAAAAAACTGAACAGGCGGCAAACTAGATGCCCTGCGCACTCTGCTTGCAACCAAAATCCATCCGCGAATGCGGCCACTGCACCCGCCCCATCTGCAAAAACTGCGTGCACTATTTAGACAAAGAAGCCTTTCGCTTCCACCCCAAGCCACCCAAAACCCTCACCAAGGAAATCTATTGCTCCGATTGTTACGCCGAGCATGTGGAAAAAGAGATGGCCAAATACCAGGAATGCCTTGAGCGCGCACCAGCGGTGGTGCTCATTCCCAAGGCCACTTCCCACGAAGTAAAACGGAAGAAAAATGTGGTCGTGGATGTGAAACGCCACTTGGACGAAAACATCGCCATCATGCACATGCAATTCCTCGCGGCCTGGGACGGCTGGAATGCCCTACTGGCCTTTCGCACCGAGAGCAAAAAAGTGCGCAATCATGGCTATGAGCATACCGAATGGGCCGCCAGCGGAACCTTTGCGGAAATTCGCAAGCGACGAACCCGGCTCTAGAGCTGGTTTGGCTCTTTGGAGATCCTTTCTAATCGAGGCATTCGACGAGGGCCAGCCGTGAGGTGCTATCCGGGGGACTGGAACGGGGGACTGAGGGGGCAACAGCCCGTCTTGGGCCGGTGGCGCTTTGGGCGCCGACGCACGAGTGCTGGCCAAGCGCGGTTCGCGCCGAGTTGCAGGGCTGAGCGGAAGGATAAGTAAGGCCTGTCAGATGCCGCTCGGTCCTATCCAGACTGCTGAAAATTCCGGAACTTATTGTGTGCGGCACCACTGCTGTCCGGTTTATTTCGCAGTGAGTGATTGAAAAAGGCCTGATTTCCTAGGAGAAGTAGAGTTCGACCAAGAACAAAACCAATCCAAGCAAAGCAGGCCCTATGGCGCAAAATACCGTAT
>JAKFYM010000080.1 GCA_021730855.1 Bdellovibrionales bacterium | reverse complement strand
GAACGAGCCGGATGATTAGCCTTCTGTACTTCCAGAGCACGCTCAAGACAAAGTACAGAAAAGCCCCGCTTTTCTTCTTAGTAACGTGAACCAGTATCGAAACAATATGAGCGTTAGTGTTCATATTTCCTCCTTTCCCATAACTCGACCAATCGCGATTTGGCTTCGTTACGTCATCTCGGAAAGAAGAGGGTTCCTGATTCGTTTGTCACCCTGATCTATTCGTCCGGCTGCTTCATCTGCAGCCGGACATCACGCGCCATGCGCCTAAGAGCCATAGCTAGAGCCAGAGCCATAGGTTCCATGTGCGGGAAAAATTTTGACCGCCCGCTTTCGCGAACGTTCCCAAGCAAAACTGTTACGCATTGCTCACTTAGTCCCCCCTTGCGGAGAGCTGAGATGATCGACCCTTTTACAGTTCGATCGGGAGTGAATATCCACCGGGAGAGATTTCGTCAATGGATTATTCTCCACCGGAGAATTTTATTCTCTGCAGAAACCACTTGGCGATCCGCGCAAAGCTATGACCATAACTATCCTTGGCTATGGTTCCGGCCATGGCGCGTGCAGTCGAAAGCAAAACATTGGTCAGCCGGCGGGCGGTTTTACCTTCTCGCTGAGGCGAGCATGAATTTTTGATTTTTCTTCCGGAAGAAGTTCGAGATTGGCTAAGGCATCCTCGACTCCTTCCCAGAACTGACGGCGAAAGAGCGGAACCCTTATCTCGTTTTCGCTGATGCTTCCTAGATGTTTTATGAATCGCTGGGAAGGTTTTCCCTGCTTCAGGTAGCTTTCAATCAAAACTGCATAAAGTCCATAGTCCGGTGTCATCCCCTCCCACTTCACGCTCTTCCTCAGCAGTTGCCTTTTCCAACGAACAAACATATCTTCCTCCCTGACTACGGACTCATGCCCGCATGTAGAACTGGTAGAACCCGTAGAACGATGTAGAACTCAATTCTACCGTTCTACCGACGCAGCTATGCACAGACTAACTCCTTGATTTGCTGGACGTTATAGTGCGGATTCTGCTGGAAGAAAGTTCGATATAGCGGAGCGAGGGTCCACCACAAAAATCCGACTTCACCCGCAGGGTGGAGGCGGATTTTTTGTTTGTGGGCTCTTCAGCAGTGAAGACGAGCGCGGCTCGAAGGCAAAACATCACGCAAACTATTTCACTCGGTTGGGACGCCCCAAGTAAAACGCCTAGAAACCGCCGCGACGAGTTCGACAATTCTAGCAGGATGCTAGAATTGCACGCGCAGCGAAGCGTAGCGCCCTGGAGCGAAGCGGAAGGGCGAGGGCCAGGACGGCCCGAGTGATTCTCGGAGTGGGCCGCCCCGGCCTGAGGGGCCACCACAAAAAAGCGACGAGACCCAAAGGGTTTTCACAGTCACAGCAAGGCCGCTTCGGGCTTTTCGAGCAGTCATTTTACGGCGGAACCTTACGGGCTTCGGCTTAGAAGAAGTTCGCATGTTCCGCTGTTGATCCATTAGCTGAAGAAGGCGACTCCTCTACCAATTCACAATGGCTCGGTCCTTCAAGCTGATGAGATGTCCCATTGACTACAAAAGATCCAAGAGAATACCCGCCCAAGCTTTCATAAGGCGTTTTTTTAAGCAGAACTTCGATCAGGTCCTCACCGACTGGAGTGGCCCGATCATAATACTTACCTACCGCAACAATCTTTAAATCGCCGGAGGCGCTCTCAGTGACTGATACTGAACTATTTGATCGTGCGCTGTAACCAAATCCCGCCTGATTGCTACCCTTGATCTGGTAGTTCTGTGTTGGCTCGATCGCATGGTATTTCTCGAAATCATACCCTAAATACTTTTTGCCGGGATTCACTTGAAGCTCCAAGTTTCCTGCCACCACTCTCGTAGATACTTTACAGTATACTTGAAATGGCTTCTCGGAAGCGTTCGCCGTAAGGCTAAGCAATCCCATTACACCTACGTAAATTCCTAAATTTTTCATTTTCTGTCTCCTCTTCATTTCGCCCATGTGGGCTTGGTTTAGAAGATTTCTAGCTCAAATTCTGTTACCGCAAAAATTAATTGATTTTATAATCATATTAAAATATCTAATGACAATGAGTCTCTCTTCTTCACAGCTAGATGCCCTGAACGAACTGGCAAAAGCCCGGAGTTTTTCAAAAGCCGCCAAGAGTCTTGCCATTACCCAATCTGCCCTTTCGCAAAGGATAGCCAATCTCGAAAGAGAACTGGGAACGAGCTTGCTGATTCGAGAGCCGCAAGGGATTCGCTTCACCGTTGCGGGCGATAAGTTGCTGCGTTATTGCCAAATCAAGGCGACTCTCGAAACAGATTGCCTAGCCGATATTTCTAGTGGCAATCAACAAGCATTGACCGGAGTTATTCGCATCGGCGGTTATTCTACAATCATGCGCTCGATCGTGCTTACGTCTATTAGCTCGCTGCTCACAAAAAACCCAAAGGTAAGAGTCGAAACTTTTACCAAGGAGATGGGAGAGCTTTCCTCGCTCTTGCGCACGGGAGAAGCCGATTTTGTTTTTCTGGATAAAGCGTCCGAAAGCGACGGCGTGGAGTCGCAGATTCTGGGTTACGAGGAGAATGTTCTCATTGAGTCGAAAACAGGGAAGTGC
>JAKFYM010000347.1 GCA_021730855.1 Bdellovibrionales bacterium | reverse complement strand
AAGCGGTTTTGAGCTGTTGGTGGAGACTCGTAAGCTGGCTAAGCGCGCGTCCCTCGGTATGCCCGTTAGATCCATTTCTTTCCACGGACCGAAAATAGCCCACAAGCGTAAATAAGATCATTAGACTGAGCAGGCCGGCCACCACCATGCCCGCGGTGAAACGCATCTTAGATGTTTTCACGGCCACCTCCCCAAAGGTTATGGAACTTCATCAAAGCTTCGCCATCCAAGAGGGGCAATACCTTCGCGTAGGTGCCCAACTGAAATATGCCAAAGTGCTGGAACCAGGAGTCGGGCTCCACGAGCTCGCCCACCGGGTAGCGGCGTGCGCGTTGTTTTTGCTGCACACGATCGCAGATCACCCAGTAGTTAAAATCCGCGGCACCTACATTCACCGCCATGGGCAGATCGGTGCGCATTTCCTTTACGGGCACAAGACCTTTCCCCGCATCCATCTCCAGCACCGTGGCGCCCATAGTGGCAAGCTCGTCACTCGAAGCCACTTTTTCCCGAATCTCGCCTAGGCAGACCGTGGGGACAAGAACTTCAAAGCCATCCTTCTGCAAGATCACGCTTTCGAAGCGAGCCTGCGGCAGCGGCACCTTGAATTCCACCGTGCCGCCGATGGTCTCTAAAGACTTGCGACTGAACCAGCCACCGAATTTGGCGATGTGCGAACGGATTTTATGAAAAACCTTTTCCGTCTCCAACTCGGAGCGGAAGCTACCCGTATATCCCTGTCCATCATCCACCAGGCGGAAATGCACGGAATCTGCCGAGGCACGTACTTCCAAATAGACGGAATAAATAGAAAAGAGTCGATGCTTGATCCGCATCGCCTTGGTCATGTCCTTATAACTTTTCAGAGAGGCACGCAGGCAAGCCACGATCGCGCCCATCGAGATTTCCACCATCTCCAGCGAGATGCGTCCTTCGCCAAAGTGCGAGATGGCCACCTGATAGCCCATCTCATGGGCTTCTTTGGCCAGCACACTCATCACGCGGGCGAGGAAATCCGAAGCGGCAATGCTTTTTTGTAGCGACTGCTGGTGCACCACTCCGTCAAGGTCGCTGAGCGAGGCTAAGGCATCGATCACGGCGAGCTCTTCGGTAAAGGAGGGAGATCCGTCTTTTGCCACCACGGCCGTCTCGTCGCGAGACGTGATGGCGCGTAGAAGCTCTAGCTTCTCTTCCAGGGCGCCGATCTCATCCTTGATCCGGTGTTTCTGCAAGCTCCCTCCTGGAGCGTTTTCTCCTAGGTCAGTAGCTGGAGAAACTCATCAAAGTTGTTTTTTAGTTTCGCTTTCAAACGCAAAATCGCCTGCGTGTGCAACTGGCTCACGCGTGATTCGGTGACTTCCAAAACACGTCCGATTTCTTTCAGGTTCATGTCTTCGTAGTAATAAAGGGCCAACACAAGTCGTTGCTTCTCGGGCAGGTCTGCGATGGCTTTCTCCACCATACCCTTGAGGTTGGTGCGGCTCACTTCGGCGAAGGGATTGTTTAGTTTTCCGCTCTCGATCAGGCCCACCATGGATTTTTTATCCGTCTTGGCCAGGCTATTGAGATCATCGTAGTTGAGCAAAGAAACTGAGCGCACCTCGTTCAAGAGCTCGCCGTATTCTTCCGGGCTGATGTTCAAGGTCTCACAAACTTCGGCATCCGTGGCTGGGCGGCCTTTGCTTTGTTCAATGCGCGCAAACACGCGCTCGAGCTGCTTGGCTTTTTCCCGAATCGAACGTGGCACCCAATCCTGTGAGCGCAGCTCATCGAGCATCGCGCCGCGGATCCGGAATTCGGCGTAGGTCTTGAATTTGTTGTCGCGAGTGTGGTCGTATTTGTCCACGGCGTCCATCAATCCGATCACGCCGGCACTGATCAAATCGTCGAGCTCGATGTTCGCGGGCAGGCGAATAGCAATTTTCTGCGCCAGGTACTTCACCAAAGAAGCATATTTAACGACAATTTGCTCCTTCGTGAGCCCGTCGATCAACTTGCCTTTCGTGTCCTTCTTGGCAGGCCGCGACGACTGTTTCTCAGATTGATTTTTGTATTTTTCAACGGCCTTATTCATGAATCCTCCGTAAATCAGGCATGCCCAAGAAGGGCGCGAAAAAACTGGACGTTCCCGGTTGCTACCCTGCGCTCGGTTGGTCTAAACAACGTATCGGCTAAAGCTTCGAAATTCTTAGCGGCACCTGACTGAGGAAAGGCCTTCACCATCGGCTTCCGCTTCCGGATAGCTTGGGTCCATTGGGCATCCCAGAGAACGTGGCCAAAATAGTTGATGGAAACGTGTAAGAAACGATCGGATACCAGGGTGATGTGCTGGTATACCTGCAGGGCCTCGGCCTCTGACTTGGCTTGGTTCACGAGCAGGAAAAAATCCTTCACCTTATGCTTTTGGTTGAGCACTTTGATCAGCGCGTAGGCATCCGCAATAGCCGTGGGCTCGGGTGTGGTGACCACGATGATTTCCCCAGCGGAGGAATTCAGCCAGGTCACGTCCTCGTTGATGCCCGCACCGGTGTCGATCAAAAGCACGTCATAGTTGCTCTCGAGCTCATGCATCACATCGAGCAAGCGGCTCTTCTGGCTCACTCCGAGCTGGGTCATCTCCAGCACCCCGGAAGAG
>JAKFYM010000001.1 GCA_021730855.1 Bdellovibrionales bacterium | reverse complement strand
AACGCACCACCCCCCCGCCCTCGCGCTCGGACCGCGCTTCAGCGGCCACCGCTTCAAAGGAAGGAGCGGCGGCGCCCGCGGCCGGAAACATCACGGCAGAAACTTGGTTCGCTGCGCGCACAAGTTCTTTTTTGCTGCGGTAGTTGCGAAAGAGCGACACCAAATTCCCCGCGGCCTCGGCCTCCTGGCGCAGGCTTTGGAAGACGCTCACATCGGCCGCGCGGAAGCGATAGATGGATTGTTTGGCATCACCCACGACAAAAAGATTTTTCTTCTGCGCGATTTTTTCTAAAATCGCCCGCTGCACGCTATTGGTGTCCTGAAACTCATCCACCAGCACGAGCATAAAACGCTCCTGGTAGTCTTTCTGAATAGAAGCGTGGCCCAAGACTTTCAGGGCCAGGGCTTCGAGATCATTAAAATCCAAGAGATCGCGGTCGCGTTTCTTGGCTTCATACTTCTGCGCAAAGGCCTCGGCCAGCTCGAGCAGGTCGCGCAGGACCGGCGCTTCCTCCCCGGGAGCCACCAAATCCCCTAAAGCGCCCCCGCTGCGATAGAGCGCGAGCTCGCCGGCCATCAACAGCCGCTGCGGCAGGATCTTGCGAACCAAGCCCTCGATCTTGGCGCGGGAAAATTCCAGGAATAAATTCTCGAGGCAAGCACGCACCTCTGCGGGCGGTTGCAGAAAAAATTCCTCAAAACATTCCTGCAATAAAATAGCCGCGCCTTTTTCATCGAGCAAGCTCGCGAGCGGACTAATGCCCGCCTCGAGCGGGTACTCACTCAGGATGCGGCGGCAAAAGCCATGGATGGTGGAAATGCGTTGCCGCGCCTGGGCCGCCACCCGTGGGCCCTCGTGCTGCAGGAGGGTGGCGCTCAGGCGCTCTTCCAGTTCCCGCGCGGATTTTTCGGTGAACGAAATCGCGATGAAACGCTCCACGGCGCGAAACGAAGGCTCCTCTTGCATCCGTTCGGCGAGAAAGAGACGGATCCGCTCCACGATCACCGTGGTCTTGCCCGTGCCGGCCGAAGCTTCGATAAACACCAGCCCCTCTCTTCGGCTGAGCGCATCCGCCTGCTCGGGATTGAAGGCCCGCGCTTTTTTCTCGGCCGGCGGAGGCACAGGCACCGCCCCGTGCAAGAGCGTTTGGAATTCCCCGCTCCAGCGCCGCTCCCAGGCCTGAAAATCTGGGGCGCGCAGCTCGCGAATCCGGCAGGCGGGCCGCACCTCGCAGCGCTTGCAGCTCAGCTCTTCGTGCAGGGGCCGGACCGAAAAATCCCCTTCAGCGATCTGCTCGGCCAGACGTATGGCTTCCTCTCGGGCCGCAGCCCTAACTTGAGAAAACTCCTCTTCCCCCTGAAGCGCCTTGGTGCGGCTATGGAGCTCAAAATAGGTGGGGCCTTCGGCCGTTTTGGTGCGGTTGAATTTTTTGCGCACCAGCCCCTGCTTGCGCTCGCCCGTCTTCAAGCTCAGGTAGAGGCCGCCGGCCGCCTCGAGCTCTCCTTCGAGAGCGTCCATATAGAGCGGCAGCTGGAATCTTTCCAAATCCTCAATCTCTTTCGTGCTCGGCACGCTCCCCATTTTGTAGTCCACCACGAGGAAATGATTTTTAGAGATCTCCACGCGATCGGCTTTCCCTTCCCAAGGAAAACGATCTCCGAGCAGGCCCGAAACTTTTTGCTCCACCCGCGGCTCGCCCCAGTCGGGAAAATTCGCGTAGTATTCCGCATCTCGCGCCAAAAACTCGAGCAGCAGCTCACGCAGCCTACGCATCTGGTTGCTGAGGAGGCCGGAGCCGCCCTTATAGTAGGCAAACTTCTGCTCACCGGCGGCAGTGGCAAGCGCAAGATCCAGCGCCTGCGCACGTGCCTCGGGAGAGGACAGGCTCTTGCCTTTGTGCGTGCCATAAAATAATTCCAGCGCCCGGTGCACGATACTGCCCTCTTCCACGCGCTGGATATCGAGGCTCGAGCTCTGGGCTTTGTCCTCGAGCTTCCAGACCTTCAGCACCAGGGCGCGAAAGGCGCACTCCTTATACTGCTCGAGCAGGCTGGCCGAATAGCGCGCCACCTGCACGCTGGGAATTTTTACTTCCGCTTGCGCCGCTTTGGGCAGGCCTGATTTGCGCGCCACCTCGGGCCAGTGGCCGAGAGTGAAGGGCAAGGCCGCCGCCATCCAGGAAGGCTGACGCTCGCCCCCGAGGGAATCGTGCTTGGCCCAGGAAAAAATCACTCGCCCCGCTGCGGCGATGCGCTTCATCTGCTCGAGGAAGGTGAGATCGTCCTGCACCTGGGTGGAAAAGGCCAGCTCGCTCAGCTTGCGCCTGGCCATCTCTTCAAAATAGAAAGCGAACGAACGTGAGGGACCAATGCCGGCATTCCAGCCGAGCGCGAGCGTGAGGGTGGTGTCGCCAGCGGGCGGCAACCATTCGCCATAGTGGTAGAACTGCAGGAGCGGGAAAAAACTCTGGGTCTCGGCCACCTGCGAGCGCCCGAGCAGCATCTGCCACTCGCGCAACCAATCGGAAAAACGCAAACGCTCCTTCACCGAAGCGCCGAGGAGCTGGGCATTGCGCACGAGCCCCGCCAGCGCCGCATGGGCTTCGCGCTCGGTCTCGCTGCTGATCGCCCGGCGCGCAAGCTCCCCCACCCCGCAC
>JAKFYM010000195.1 GCA_021730855.1 Bdellovibrionales bacterium | reverse complement strand
AGTCGCATCACTATTTTTTATTGCTAATCAATATGAGCTCATTTCGCAACGCTCAGCTAGTCTCCGACCTGCTCCCTACGAAAATGGAGAGTCGACCACGAATCATTTACCTAGTGCAAAAGGACGAAGAGTGCCCGCCTGTCTCTCCTAGCGACGAAATCATCTACCGTCCCCTTGTGGTGCCTGAACTCACCGCTAAAGTAGAAGAACAGCTGCGTCTCGCCCGCAGAGAGAAATCCAGCCCCCACCTGCTCCAGGTAGGAAATCTAATCCTTGACCAAACCGCCCATCAAGCTCAGATCGAAGGATCGATCTTTGATCTCACGCCAAAAGAATTAAAATTATTGAGTGCACTAGCCAGAAATGAAGCTCGCGTGTACTCCCGCGAACAACTCTTGGAAATTCTTGGCAGCGGCAAGGTGCACGTTACGGACCGCACCATCGACACTCACTTATGCCGGATTCGTAAAAAACTGCGGATGTACGGTTGCTCCCACAATATCAAAGCGATGCACGGTGTGGGCTACCGGTTCGTAAAGGTAAAACCATAGCACCCCCTGCCGTGTAGGGTCGTCCCATAGCTCACTTCGCAAAACAGAAATCTCTCGTCGATAACTCAGTTTTCCACCTAATTTTCCGAGAAGTTACAGATGAAGAAGCCAGCCATCCTGCTCGCCGATGCCGATGTGAATTTCCTAACGGAAATTTCCGGGCCCGCCGGTGGCATGGTCCACATCGAACCAGTTTCTGACCGCAAAATGGTGCAGTTAAAAATAGCGGACAAGAGCCAGTTCTATGCCGCCCTTTGCATCAACGCCAATATCTGTGATCCTTTCGCAATCCCCATCGTGCGCTTCGCAAAAATTCACCGTCCAGCCACACCGGTTTATCTCATCGGTGACACCAAGGAAAAACTTCCCGAACAAAAACTGCTCGATGAACTGCACATTCATTCCACTTTTGTAAAACCCTTGCAGCGCAACGATCTAATGAACGCCATCTTTCCCTATACCTATTTCGACGTGGAAAAGACGATAGAGATTGCCCTCAAAGACCAAACCGCCGTGGATGCCACTCTCGAAGTGGCCGATGGGGAAATGCATGCCATCTCCGCCAAAGATTTTCTCTGCGGCACCAAATCTTTTTTCGATGTGTGCGTGCGGCTCAGCTCGGGCCGCTATGTGAAACTGCTGAGGGCCGGAGACCAGTTTGATATTGAGCGGGTGAGGTCGTATATCGAGAAGGGCGTCACCCATTTCTATATGAAAAAAGAGGCCCAGGAATTTTTTCTGCAATACTGCGATAAGGTGGCCGAAGCAATCTTGAACAAGGGCCAGGTGGCCTCCTCGGTAAAAGTGAACCAAGTGGTGAACTTCGGCATGGAGACGATGAAATTCCTCACGGATCGTGGCTTCAACGACATGACGATTCAGTCGGCGCATCAGTTCGTCAAGCATTCGAACCAACTAGTGAAGCAACTTAACCCTGCGAAGAATCCGATTTTGAAAGAATTTCTCGGCAAGATCTCTCTCTGTGACCACGGATCGGGCACGGTCATGATTGTCTCGATGCTGCTCGATGAACTTGGGTATCGCGACGAAAAGATCGTGGAAGTCTTGTCCATGAGCGCCTTCCTGCACGACATTGGCCTTATTCATATGCCAGCCCACTTTGAAGCAGAGGATCACGAAACCTTAAAAGACACCGAACTAGCGGAATATGAAAAGCATCCCGTCCTAGGTGAGCAAATGCTGAAAGGCATTCGTCTCATGAACCCCATTGTCCCCCAGGCAGTGCTGCAGCACCACGAAAGGCGCACACGAAAGGGCTTTCCCCATAAGCTAGGGGCGGGGGCCATTTCTCAAGTTTCGGAAATCGTGGGTATCTCAGACACTTTCAACCAGCTCATTCGCAAGGCCGCGAAGGTACCAGAGCTAGATCCCATGGCCGAACTTGAGCGCCTCCACTTCGATGATTTTTCTTATAATGTGATCGAGGCGTTCCGGAAAATTTTCGCGAAAAAGAACGAGGCCGACGTCGCTTAAAAAAGCTGACACGCAAATCGGTGCTATTTGGCCCCGAAATCTTGAATTTTTTGCAATCTAGGCGCGTCAAAAAAGGGCCAAGGCACACAAATGCCTTAGCCCATTCTGTGTTTCGGACTATCTACACCAGCGGCGAGAAACCACTTCGTTCTGCTGGTAACAACCTTGCGGTTGGCAGAATTGCAGGTTGTTGTTCCTGCAATTCTGTATGGCTTCTCTTTCGGCGCGCCAACGATTGGCTCCGCGACTGTAAACCACCTGGGTATTGCCCCAGTAATCCACGCCTGCGGCCGAGCATTGGTAGCCCACTGTCGAGCAGGTTTCCATGCAGTTTCCGTCGCGCGTGAGGCCATGGTAGGCCAAGCACTCGTTACAGCTGCTGTGTCCACCACCATGCTCTTCAAATCCTTTGTCCCTAGACACACAGCTCATGGTTCCCCTAGGTGGCTGAGGTTGAGGATACGGAGGATAGGGAAAAGAGGGGGGCACCGGCGGAGCTGGTGGCGGAAAGGGAGAGGGCGGATTGTAACCGTGGCGGGGCCGGGTGGTGAGGCGGCGGCACGAACTTTGGCGGCTTCAGCTGCGAGGAGTTATCGGGAGCGCCATGGGGTGGAAG
>JAKFYM010000245.1 GCA_021730855.1 Bdellovibrionales bacterium | reverse complement strand
TTTCTCTTGGTAGCGGCGGGTGGAGTAGTCACGATCCCCTTCTTGGCAAAGATCGCCAAGAGTGAGAGCGGGATCTGGCACCAGGGGCTCTGGCAGCGGCCCTGCATGCGCAAAAGAAGCAATAAGCAACCACATTCCAATGAGCGCCTTCATTCAACCTCCTTGGCGAACGAAACTTATCTACCCTTTTAAGAGTAACGAAGGTGGCGCAGAAAAGAAAATTAGGAATTGGTTTGCAAGAAAATATTTTCGGATTCGGTTCGAGCAAAGGGGGGAGTCTAAAAGAGAGTGACGCTGGCGATTGCCTTCGCGATCTTTTTGAAATTCCCGGCCGAGTATTTTTTCTCGAACTCGATGAGGAAATCCTCCATCGACCATTTGTCTTTATGGTCGATCGTGAAGTCTGCGAGATCGTGAGCCACGATGAAAAGGCTGGAGAGCGGGGAGATATAATTACTCGTGAGGCCATCGGGGAAGCCAGAACCCATCGGGTGCTCGTGGTGCTGGAGGATGATTTTGTCTACCTCGGCGGGGGCATCCTTGAAATGTCCGAGCAGGTGCACGGCCCGCTGCGGATGGGATTTGTATTCCTGGATCTGAGCCATGGAGTATTTCCCCTGGTGGACTTTGCTGAACTCTTCGAGCGTTTTCACGGCGCAGAGGGCGTGGTCCTGCAGGGCTGCATCGTGCAGGAAGGCCGCCAGCGTGAGTTTTTCAAAGGTGGAATCAGAGTACCAGTCCATGGCCACAGCAATCGAGCAGGCTATATTGCTCACCAGCATGGTGTGGTGGCCGATGTACTGGCCCTTGTGGTCGGTAACACTCTTGAGAATGGCGGCGAGGTCGGGGAACTCTCCCATGGCCTTCATGGTCACCTGCACGGTGGTCTTCATCACCTTCTGCACTTCTTCCGTGACGCCGAATTTCGCGATCAGTTCGTGAATGGTTTCGACGGCGTTCTCTGCCGTTTCATTGACCGTCTGCGAGCTCGGCGGTGGGTTGGCCGAGAGCATTTTTTCTAATTCTTTGGCTAGCTCTCCCACAAAAACCGAGGTGTCTTCTTTCACCAGGTAGAGATAGTCGAGTTTCTTTTTGTCCCGATAGCGCAGGAGATCTTCCTGGTCGAAAACATCATTCTTGCTAAACATTTTTACGAACTTGGTGGGCGAGAGGCGAATGAAAATATCAGCCGCCAATGGGTTCACCTTCAGCAGCAGGGCCGTATTAATCCGGCAGTATTTGTCGTCGAGCGTGCCCTTTGCGGTGTTCTCGGCCGGGGCTATTTTGCGCAGGATCTCGACCAAATTATTCAGGAGATTATCGTAAAGGGCATAACCTAGAAAAGTGGTGCCGGGGATTTTTGGAGGAGCGCCAGTGCCCGCAGCGTCACAGAGCACGAGTTTCACTTCGAGCGCAGTTTCCTGCAAGAGATTGGTGAGCAGTTCCAGCACGCCAGTAGAATTTTCTGCAATGATGACTTCGGGACTAAACTTTTTTTCCACCAGGAGCTCACGGCTCTCTTTTTCATCAGCTGCGCCCATGGTGGTGGCCGCGAGGCTTCCTTCGAGCGGAAAGACGATCATTTCGCGGATGTCGGCCTGAGGATGAATGAGTAGAATGTTCACGTCTACTATTGTGCCGCATTTTTTCGGGAAACCAAAGCTCACACTTTGGCGTGTGAGCTTGGGGGTGATTGTGATGGCTTAGGGGAGGGGGCGTCGCCCCCGGAGCGGGAAGGGATTTTCTAGAAGGCGAGCGTGCCGGGTTCCGGGCAGATGGCAGCTTTTTCTTTTTCGCTGAGGAGGAGGTCTTGGTAGGCCTGAAAGCCCCGGATTTTCTGGCGGATGCGGTCGTAGGAGCTGCCCTCGTTGTTCCCGTCGGTATTGAGGTTCCAATAACTCACAGCCTCTTCTCCGTTGAAGCCGCAGAACTGGCGCAGTGCTAACGCGGCCACAAAGCCCGAGGCGTGCCAGCCATTCCAACAATGATCATAGATTGGGCCCAAGTTTGGATCGCGGATGTGATCGTGAATCAGGGTGAGCAGTTTTTTCTGGTCGGCTTCGTCGTAGGAGAGCGGAGAGATTTGCACGTAGTCCAGGCGATTTTCCTGGCCGGAGAAGGTGCGGCAGCTGACGGTCTTGGGAGCGGTGTTGAAATTGGTCGAGTAGAGATAGACGGCTTGGCCGAATCCTTCCTCGCAGAGATTTTGCAGGCCGTCGTTGGGCAGGGGATTCTGGTTCTCGCGCTTATTTTTGCGATGATAGTAGTTGTTGGCTCCGCCGCGGTAGTAGACGCCATTCAGCACGGCTCGCATATTGCGAGTGCCGTAGAGGGCCTCGAATCCGTTGCCTTGGTTGTCGGTGATTTTCTGCGCGGCTGTTTTTACAGCATAGCGCTCACGATGCGGTTCGCTGGCGTGTGCTTGGTGGGTTGCGGGGGTGAGAGTGGGTGCGATGATGAATGTGATGGAAACAAAAAATATTTTGTAGAGCATCGTTGCCTCCTTGCAATTTTGTTCTAGTCCTAGGATAGGAAGTCTGGCGCGCTCTAGGCAATGGAATTCTAGAAACAAATGTACATGCTGACGTGTTTAGTCTGATGGTGCCTGGAGATGGGCGTGGGTATTGGTTTCGCGGATTGTTAGATTTTCGTTTGGATCTAGAAGAAG
>JAKFYM010000067.1 GCA_021730855.1 Bdellovibrionales bacterium | reverse complement strand
AAGCCCGAGCACCTTGGGGATGTAGAGTTTGCCGCCGAATTTTTCGAGTCCGTAGCCAAACTGCAGCGTCATCACGGCGCCGCTCGTGATGCCCGTGATGATCACGAGCAGCAGCGACTGCACCCCAATGACCACGATTTGCTCGAGCGTGAGGCCGAAATAAAAGGGAGGAGTGAAGAGCTCTTTGACAGTTTGTTTGGTAAGAAAGGCGATGCCCCCGATGACTTTCATCAGGTCCATGAGTTGCTCGCCTAGTTTGCGAAAAAAATCCATGCTTACTCCGTGCGGAAGGATAGGAGGAAGCTATCAAAAGCCGCCCCCTGGTCGACATCCCGTTTAGGAATGGCTACGTAGACAAAATCAAAGGTGCAATCATTTTTGGTGAGCACCACGGTGCGGATCCGCAAAGGCACTTTATCCACCGAACCCGTATAGAGAGATTCCATCGCCTTGGTGCCAGCCATCTCTCGCTCTTTTCGCTCCACCAGCTCGCGATCGGCAATGCCGCGCACCAGGGAGTCGGTGAGGGTTTCTAGCGAGTTTCCTGAATACTTGCGGCAGATGCTATTGACCGAAATGATGGCGCCGGTTTCCGGATTCTCATAGGCATGATCGGCCTTCATGGCATCGACGGAATTAGGATCCGAGCCCACTTCCAGCTTATGCCAGGGAGCGGAAGGAGGGGTGACGTCGTAGTCTTTGCTCTTGGGTGCCGTGCGATCGGGAAATAGCAGAGCGCATGAAGTGGAGAAAATTAAGATACCCATCCATGGGAGTATCGGCAACATCCTTGATCGCATTCCTCCATCTTCTGGGATCGCTGCAGGGAAGTCAATGAAAGCGGCGTCAGAGAATTGACTACTTTCCCGCGCGGTGTTGCTTTCCCAACAAGCTTTTGGCGCCCCAACGCCCTGTCCTCGTCGATAGCCCCAAAAGGGGAGTGGCATAGTAGTTGCGAAACTTAGTCGGGGGTTTGTAGGATGCGAACTCGCGTTAGAGCACGAAGCAAATTTATGTTGGCATTTTTCCTATGGGGAATGCCTGCGGCTATGGGTGAAGAAGCACCCAAGCTGCAAACATTGGAGCAGTATACACGGATTCAGATACCGGTGACGAACGGTAGCTCTTTCCGCCTGATGTCGGGCAGTAAAGAAAGCCGCATCGTGGTGGATCGCGTGCGAATGCAAGCCTTAGCCACTCTCGCTACCTTAGGCGATAAGCGCATTGAAGGCATCTCGGTGAAAGAGCTAGGGCTAGACAAGGCCGAGCTCACGATTCGTTTTCAGGACGCCGGCACCGAAGCCTTTGCTTACCTACAAGGCACGCAGCTCGTGGTGGATTTCTGGCGGCAGAATAGCGCGGCGGCCTTAAAAGCAGCTCCCAATCGCGCTCCCGCCGCTCTCCCCAGCTCGCAAAAAAAACCTGCTCCCGTGAAAGAGCCTATTCCGCGCAAAGCCGAGCTGCCAAAAGTGGAGCCGCTGCGCAAGGACCGCGATCTCTTCCAAAAGTTCCTGCTGCCGATGCCAGAGCTGGTGATTTCCGCCAAGGAGGGCGGCTATGACCTTCCCCCCAAGCCTAATGTGGAGGACCGCTGGAAGTTTGCGGTGGGCGATAAAGAAACCGACGATGGCCAGAGCTTTGAGTTTGCCAAAAAGCTATATGAACAAAAAAAGTATGGTTTGGCACTGAAGACGATCGAAATCACCCGCCGCGATCATCCGGAAACAAAATACCTCCACGAATTGGATCTTCTGCAGGCCTTGGCCTACCGCAAGCTTGGCCAGAGCACCAAGAGCGAGGTGCTCAGTGAACGCTCGGAATCCATATTGCGAACCCTCGCGGCCAAGCGGAACGAGGCCGGGCAACCTCTGCCTTTCCACCGCATGCTGGAGCTCTATTTTGGCGAAAAAGAATACCTCAAAGGCAATTGGATCGCGGCCATTCCAAGCTTGGAGTATGCCGTCACCCATGCGGCAGCCAAGGAACCTGATTTACCCTCGATCCAGATCATGCTTGCTGAGGCCTACGCCAAGATGGACCAGCCGCGGCGCGCGGAACGAATCTATCGTTACCTCACGGAAAAATACCCCCAGCATATTTTGGCCAAGGAATCGAAGTATCGCATCGTGGACCTACTCGCTTCCGAGAAGAACTACCAGCGTGTGACGGAAGAGGGCGAGGCCGCACTGGCCGCTTATCCGGATTTTGAAAAAACCCGAGCCGACACCCTGCTCAATGTAGGCGAAGCGCATTTCTGGCTGGGCCAATATGCCAAAGCGGAAAAATACCTGAGTCGCTACGTGAAGATCGCTTCGGCCCGCACCTATGCGGGGCTTGCGCTCGTGCGTTTAGGCGAGATTTCTGAGCTCGCGCAGGGGAATGTGGCCAAAGCCCGCGAATACTATCTACAGGCGAAAAATGGGTATCCATTTTCCCATGGAGACCTCGTGGCCACCGTGCGGCTTTCGCGCATCGATCTGCCCACGGAAAAAGAGCCAGGGTTTATCGTAAAAACCCTCTCGGAGCTCCTAAAAGACAAGAGCGTGGACTGGGACCTCAAGCGCATTGCCGAGCTGACCTTGATTGGCTACCTCTTGATGACAGAGCAGACAGACGAAGCCATCCGTCTCTCCCGCGATGGAATGGCCGAAACCGATGGCACTGCTTATGAGGCCTATAAAC
>JAKFYM010000062.1 GCA_021730855.1 Bdellovibrionales bacterium | reverse complement strand
ACTTTCCTTGCGGAGGCTGCTGTCGCCTCGCAGCAGACGGGGGCAGTAAATCTGCCTTTTCTGCTTTCGTTCCCCCACCGCCCCATAGTAGGAAGAGGCATGAACAAAATTTTAGCGGTTGGCTCTCTGGCGTTCGACACCATTTCTACTCCTGCGGGCAAAGCAGAAAAAGCCCTCGGGGGCTCGCTCAATTACTTCTCGATCTCGGCGAGTTTTTTCACCGGCCTCCAGATCGTGGGCGTGGTGGGCGAGGACTTTCCCAAAACTCACCTCGATTTCCTCAGCAAACGCGCCATCGACATCCGCGGCGTGCAGGTGATGCCGGGCAAGACTTTCCATTGGACGGGAGAATACGGGGCGGACCTCAATGAGGCCGTGACCCTCTCGACCCAGCTCAATGTGTTCGAACACTTCAATCCCAAGATTCCCGATGAGTACCGGGATGCTGAGTATGTGTTTCTTGGCAATATCGCGCCCGAGCTGCAGATGTGCGTGCTCGATCAGGTGCGTAAGCCCAAGCTCATCGCCCTCGACAGCATGAATTTCTGGATCACCGGCCGGCGGGATGCCCTAGTCAATGTATTGCCCAAAATCGACCTGCTCACGATCAATGAGGGCGAGGCCAAACTCCTCGCCGGAGAAAGCAATGTGGTCGTGGCTGCAGAAAAAATCTTGCTCATGGGCCCCAAGGCCGTGGTGATCAAGCGGGGCGAATACGGCGCCTTTTTGTTTTTCGGCAATGAGATTTTCTCCTGCCCGGCCGTGCCGATCCGCCGCGTAGTGGATCCCACCGGCGCGGGCGACACCTTCGCCGGCGGCCTGCTCGGCTACCTCGCTTCCGAAGGTGCGGGCCTCGACCGCAAATCCTTACGCCAAGCCGTGCTCCACGGCGCCGTCATGGCAAGCTTCACGGTGGAGGATTTTTCCTTTCACCGCCTGCAGCGCTTGGAAAAGGGTGAGATCCATGCGCGATTCCATAGCCTCGTGGAGACGACCAAGGTTTAGGCGCGTGTTGGCCAGGCCGAGTGAAGATCTGAGCAAGCGCGGGAGCGCGAGCGGGAACGCGGAAAGCGGAGCGCGGAGGGCGGAGGGCGGTTGGCTGATGGCTGTTGCGGGTGCGGCTGGCGGAGGGCGGTGGTTAGAGAGCGCCGGGAGTTGCGCGTGACGCTTTGCTTCGTGGTGCGCAGTGGGTGGATACGAAAACCTAAAAATTCAGGTGAGGCATGGAGATTCGAGTACTGACCGGCAGTGCCAACCTTGGTAAAGTGCAAACATGCATCTGCCGACAAGAAAAGAAATGGAAGAGCTGCCGGAGTTCACGGCCGCGCACCCAATCAAAGTCTTAGTCAGTGCTTGCCTGGCGGGCGAGATGTGTGGAGTGGATGGAACTTCCAATGGGGAATATCCCTGGATCAAGAAACTCATCGCCCTGCCAAATGTTCGAGCCTTTCGTTTTTGTCCAGAGCACTTTTCTTTCGGAACCCCACGCGACCTTCCGGACATTCACGGAGGAAATGGATTTGACGTTTTAGATGGCCGCGCCCGCGTGCTCAGCGACAAAGGCGTTGATATGACCGACGGTATGATCGCCGCAGCTAAAGAGATGCTGAGAGTTGTGAAAGAGAATTCAGTCGATATTGCAGTATTGATGGATATGAGCGCCGCTTGTGGCTCCCAGGTCATCTCCGATGGTTTTCGATTGGTCCCTGACCGGAAGTACCAGAAAGGCCCCGGAGTATCTGCCGCTTTACTGCTTCGAAATGGAATTCGAGTTGTCAGTCAACGTGATTTTCGTACGCTTGAATATCTATATAACAAGTTGGATCACGGACATATTGTCAGCCACCATGCCGTCGATCATCATGAGACGGATTGGTATCGAAGCTATTTTGGTGCTCATTAACTCTGTTCCCCTACTAGGGCCCAGAGATCAAATCCACTTCTCGAAAAAATCATTGTCGAATTTACTTGGTGCGCAGTGGGTGAGTTGTGTGGGAAGGGCGGTGAATGATGCTGGAGAAAGCGCAGGGTTCGGGAATGCTTTTCTGGCGCACTGCTTCGTGGTGCGCAGTGGGTGGTTGAAAAGCAGAACCGCTTGAACTAAATATATATTATTGTATTTTATTTCTTCGCAAAATTTTATTTGACAGGGGTTTCTCGGGGGAAGGTGCGTTCTGCACCTCTTTTGGGAGAGTTTGGTTCTACGGGCGTTTATGCGAAAGCTTTTGCTCGAGGGAGTGCGCTGGGAGGAACGAATGGGAGGGGGATGCTGCTTCTTTTTTACTCTTCTCTTGAGGCTCTTCAGGGCCCTCCCATTTCGCCTAGAAACCCATGGTAGTGTGCTTTCCGAACTAATTATCGGAGGCCTCTTATCCTATGCAGCTAAAACAAAAACCTAACCAAACCCTTCTCCTCGAACTTAAAGAATACGTGCGCGTGGAAAAACAATCCACCGTGGCAGTGCTCGAATACTTATTCGAAGTCAATCGCCGCAGGCTCTATCTAGAAGAAAATGAAACTTCTCTTTTTGCTTTCTGCATTAACTCTCTTGGGTATTCCGAGCCCGAAGCGAACTTAAGAATCCAGGCCGTACGCGCCATGAAGGATGTGCCGGAAATCCTAAACGACATCAATGAAGGCAAAATAAATCTAACCAATGTAGCCCGGGCCCAGCGGCACTTTCGCCAGCAAGAAGCCC
>JAKFYM010000140.1 GCA_021730855.1 Bdellovibrionales bacterium | reverse complement strand
GGGAATTTCTTTGCCACTGTCTTTGAGGTCGGCATAGCTCATAGAAAATCTATATCGCAATTGGCGGGGCTTGGGTAGGGGGCAGACTAGCCCTGAAATCCTTCTTGCAGTGCCAAGGCTTTTGCATAAGCACCGCCGTGGGCGAGCAGGACCTCGTGGCTCCCCTCTTCCAGCACGCGCCCCCGCTCCATCACGAGGATGCGGTTGGCTTTGCGGATCGTGGACAAACGATGCGCCACCACAATCGCGGTGCGGCCCACGAGCAAACGATCCAGCGCGGCCTGCACGAGGCGCTCGTTCTCGGTGTCGAGGGCCGAGGTGGCCTCGTCGAGCAAAAGGATGGGCGCGTCTTTGAGGATCGCGCGCGCGATCGAGAGGCGCTGGCGCTCGCCGCCCGAGAGTTTTTGTCCGCGATCGCCGATCACGGTGTCCAAACCCTGCGGCAGTTTTTCGATAAAGCTCCAGGCCTGGGCCGCCTCCGCCGCCGCGCGGATCTGCGCATCGCTCACCGAATGGCGCCCCGCCTTGATATTGGCGCGCACCGTATCGTGGAAGAGGAAAACTTCCTGGGTGACCAAGGCCACCTGCGAGCGCAGGCTCTCGAGCGTGGAATCGCGCAGGTTCACGTCGTCGACGAGAATCGCCCCTGCTGTGGGATCCGAGAAGCGCATGATCAGGCTGAGCACGGTGCTTTTCCCCGCGCCGCTGGCGCCCACGAGGGCCACGATTTCGCCCTTTTTCACCTCGAGGCCGAAATCTTTCAGGATGGGACTGGTCTGCCCGGCATATTGAAAGGCCACGCTCTTGAAGGCAATGCGGCTCGTGAAGGGCTGCATCGCGCGAGCGCCCGGGCTGTCCTCGATCTCCGGCGTGGCGTGCAGGATGGCGAACACCCCGTTCACGGCGCCCACGGCCTGGCCTAGGGATAAATTTAATTCATTTATTTTTCGCAAAGGATTGAGCATCATGCCAAAGCAGGCGAAAAAAGCCAGCATGTCCCCGGAACTCATATAGCCCTTCAGGGCTTCGCGCCCGGCGAGGTAGATCAGGAGCGCCAGCGTGGACACAAAAACCGACTCCACCGCCGAGCGCGCCAGCTCCTCCATGCGGATCGCCTTGAGCGAGGTGCGCGTGAAATCGCGATTGAGCTTCATGAACTGCCCGCGCAGGAAACCCTCGAGGTGGAAGGCCTGGATCACGCGCATGCCCGAAATGCTTTGCCCGATGAGCGAGCTCATCTCGCCGAGTTTTTCGAGGATGCGGTGGCTGTAGCGCTTGGAGTGTTTGCCAGAGTTCCCGAGCAGGAGGGCGCAGAGCGGGATGATCAGCAAGGTGAGCAAGGTGAGCCTGGGGTTGAGATAGAAGGCATAGCTCAGGAGCGCCAGGAGCGTGATCGGCTCCTTGAACAGATCGGTGACAGTGGAGAGCGAGCGCACGATCACCTGCACGTCGTTGACCAAGCGCGAGAGCAGCACCCCGCCCTGGGCTTCGTTGAAGTAGCCCATCGAGAGAGAGAGCAGCTTTTGGTAAAGATCGTTGCGCAACTTCTGGATGATGCGCATCGAGGCCGCGCGCGCCATATAGACGCTGGAAAAACGGAAAATGAAATTCACGAGCACGCCCAGGATCATGAGCTGCACGAGATTGCGCAGGGCCACGGGATCGCGGGCCTTGAGGACATTTTCCTGCAGGTAATTAATGGCGGGGGCCGGGCCCACGTTCACGGCGATGAGGGGAATGGCGAGCACAGAGGCCATGATTAGGCTAAATAAATGTGGTTTGAGATAGGGCCATAATCGCAAAAGACTTCGAATGCCCTTCATCCCGCTGCTCCCATGCCTTTTCTGGCCTTCACGCGCTTCGTGCGCTTTACTTCGTCTAAAAGATCTTCATTCGCCGGGGTGAAGGCGCGCGGCTCGTGCCAGAGGTGGAACTGCAGGCAGAGGTTCTTGGCGCTCTTGATCTTTAGGCCAAGGTTCTGGAGGCGGAGCTCCACGTCGGTATCTTCGCGGCCATAGCCCTCGTAGCTCTCGTCGAAGCCATCAATGACGAGGAGATGCTCCCGGGAGACGGAGAAATTGCAGCCCTTGAGGTCCACCACCCGCTCAAGGCCGGCCACTTTTCTCAAGATTGGATTGCGCACGAGGTAGGCGCGGTGGAAGGGCTTGGACCCCCCTTTGCGCAGGCTATCGCGCAGGAGGTGGAAGAGGCCGCCGAGGGTGCCGTTGAGGGCGCCCGCTTCAATTTTCTCGGGGCTGAGCTTTTGCGTAAAGTCTTTGGAAAGGTCCACACGGCGGCCGGCGATATAGTGGTGTTTGTCTTGGAGCGCCAGGTGCTGGGCCACGAATTCTTTGTGCGGCACACAATCGCCGTCGAGAAAGATCAGTGTTTGGCCCTTTGCGGCAAGAATCGATTGGTTCAGGATGCGGCTTTTGCGAAAGCCCTGATTTTCCTGCCAGAAATGGTGGATCGGAAAAAAGGCCCGCTTCTGGTAGGCGGCCACCACGGCCTTGGTGCGCGCGTCGGAGCCATCATCGGCCAGCTGCACCTCGAAGGAGCGCTCGGACTGCGTGAGCAAGCCGCTCAGCACCATGGCCAAGGCCTCGGGGGCTTGGTAGGTGGCGAGGATGAGGCTCGCTCGGGGCACAGGAGTGGGCATGGGATGGTTTTACCATGGAGGGCGCGAATGGGTGGGGGAAAAAC
>JAKFYM010000078.1 GCA_021730855.1 Bdellovibrionales bacterium | reverse complement strand
CAAGATGTATTCCCGCCTTGACCTAAAGCTGCGCTTGAAACCTTCGGACAAAATCCTACTGGCCTTGCCACAACTTAAGAGCATGCTGGAAACATTTGGGGCGAAGCGGCCCGATGGAGCCTATGCGATGAAAATCAGCGGGCCGCTCGGCACGCTTCCCAGTCCAGATCGCCCTTAAGCCCCTTGCGAGACGAGGTCGATCAGGGCGCGGAGCTCTTCCTTGGCTTTGCGGATGCACTCGATTTTGTGGTCATCCAGGGTGCCGCGTGCGCGCTTGGCTTCGGAAAGCCCGCCCTGCTTGCGCATTTCCTTGATCCGCTTCTTGGCGCCTTCGATCGAATAGCGCTCTAAATACAACAAACGCTTAATCAGGAGCACCGATTCCACATCGCCCTTGCGGTAGAGCCGTTGGCCCGAGGCATTCTTAATCGGCGCGAGGAAATCAAATTCCTTTTCCCAAAAACGCAGCACATAGGGCTGCACGCCGGCAATCTCGGCCACGTCGCCAATGCGGAAATACATACGGTCAGGAATTTTGGGGATTTTCTCGTCGCCCGCTTCGCCTAACGGGATTTTGCTGAGTTCGGAAAGAGAAGGCTCATTCATCATCGCCATCGTCGTCCTCCTCATCCACAGGGCCCTCGCCCCCGTTGAGGTCGTTCTTCAGCACCTGAGAAGGCCGGAAGGTCAGCACCCGCCGCGCAGAGATCTCCATCGATTCTCCGGTCTGTGGGTTGCGCCCCATTCGGGAGCGCTTTTCACGCACCACGAAATTTCCAAACCCGGAAATCTTGATCTTTTCGCCCTTAGAAAGGGTGTCTTTCATGGTGTCGAAGATCATCTCGACGAGATCGGCGGATTCCTTTTTAGAAATCCCCACTTTGCTATAAACCGCTTCGATTAGTTCAGCCTTCGTCATGGTCCCCCCAGACCTTTAAGGAGAAGTCCTAAAAATAGGCTAAACTATTAAAACAAAAAGGCAATACAGAAAGCGGCCTTTTTCAGGAAAGTCCGGCGAATTTTGCGCCAAATTCCTTCTCGAGGGACTGCATCACCTTTTCCTGCACTGCCGAAATTTCGCCATCTGTTAGCGTGTGGTCATCGGCGCCTAGCACGATGCGAAAGGCGTAGCTCACATGTCCCTCGGGCACGCGCGCGCCCCGATAGACGTCGAAAAAATAGAAATCCTTGAGTAGAGGACGGGCAGATTTGCTCACGGACGCGCGCAGCATCTGGGCATTCACCTTGTCCTCCACCAGGGCCGAAAAATCCCTTTCCACTTGGGGGAAATTCGAAAAAGCCTTGAACTGCAATTTTTGCCGCTCATTGGTGATGATGGCATCCAGCTCCAGCTCTGCGAAGTACACGTCCTGGTCTAAATCAAAATTCTTTTCCACCCGCGGATGCACACGCCCCATCACCCCGATCGGTTTTTTTCCCACGAAGAGAGTGGCCGCCTGCCCGGGATGAAGGAAAGAAACCTCCGCCCCCGCGCGTAGCTGCACGGAGCTCGAGCAGTTGAGCATCTCAAAAATAGACTCCAGGGCTCCCTTGATCGAATAAAAGTCCACGGGCGCGCCCTTGCCTTGCCAGAACTCGTCCACCTCGGCTCCGGTCATGAGGAGCGCGATCCGCATGCTCTCGGTAACTCCCGTCTCTAGGCGCGGATCCTCCGAAGCCGGAGTAAGCGCGCGCGCAAACACTCGGCGCGATTCAAAAAGGCGGAGGTCGCGGCGGCTATGAGAAAAATTCAGCACGGCATTCTCGAGCAGGCCCGACAGCAGGCTCGGCTTGAGCACCGAATAGTCGGAGGTCACGGGATTGGCAATCTCCACCACGCCCGCAAGTTCTTCAGGGCTATGGATCTTTTGCAGCACCTCCGGCGCCGTAAAGCCATAGTTAAGGGCTTCGAAAAAACCCAAAGAAGCCAGGTGACGCCGCACCCGTCTCACCTGAAAATAGGACCGACGGCGCGATTCCACCGCTTCGGTTTCGCCCATGCCCCCGAGGGGCAGGCGGGACTCAAGGTGCTCAAAACCCCAGATCCTCGCCACTTCTTCCACGAGATCAATAGTGCGCTTAAGATCGCGGCGCCAGCGCGGGGCCTGCACACTCACCACGCCCTGCTCTCCGGCGGCCACTTCCGCACCGATTCCAAGTCCGCGCAAAATTTGCACCACCCGCTGCAGGTCGGGGCTCTTGCCTAAGACACGCTCGAGATCCGAGAGGCGCAAACGAATTTGGGTGAGGGGCTCAAGCTCGTCGGCTCCAGCAGAGGCCGCAACGCCGCTCACTTCGCCCCCGGCCAATTGGTGGATCAAAGCGGACGCTCGCTCCATGGCCCAGCGGATTTGCCCGGGGTCCACGCCCCGCTCGAAGCGATAGCCAGCATCGGTGAGGAGATTGAGGCGGCGGCCCGTCTTACGCACCGAAACTGGGTGGAACTCGGCGGCCTCCAGCAGGATGTTCTTCGTCTGGTCATCGACCTCCGAATTTTTCCCGCCCATCACGCCCGCAATGGCCACGGCTTCTTTTTCGGTGGCGATCACGAGGTCGTCTTCTTTGAGCTCCACCTCTTTGTCGGCAAGGGTCACGAATCGCTCGCCCGCTTTTGCCTTTCGCACGCCAATGGTCTTGCTTCCGAGCTTATCGAAATCGAAGGCATGGAGCGGCTGCCCCATTTCAAACATCACGAAGCTCGTGACATCCACCACATT
>JAKFYM010000290.1:2305-2717 GCA_021730855.1 Bdellovibrionales bacterium | reverse complement strand
GGTGTGAGAGTCCGTGAGAATGATGCCCAAACTCTCGAGGCCATAATGCGCGCGCAGGCCAAGATAGATTTTTTCCGCCGCGGCAAAGGGATCCGCGGGATAGAGGATGTAGTCGTCCTGCTCGGAATTGGATTCGTCGATGCCGGCCGAAGGGATCAACAAACCTTCTTTAATGGTGAGGCTGCAGCCATAAGCCACTTCGCCTAAATATTGGTCCGCTTCCCGCTGCACCAATTCCGTCTTGCCAATGCTGTTTCTCGGAACGAAACGGCTCTCGCTCAGGCTCACGATCTTGGAGGTGATGGCGAGGATATCCCCCTCCACCAGGCCCTGCGGCCCGAGGCTAGTGGCCACAAATTCCACCACATCCTGGCCGGTTTGGAAAAGATTGGTCTCGATCGGAAGTATAGAG
>JAKFYM010000290.1:0-2295 GCA_021730855.1 Bdellovibrionales bacterium | reverse complement strand
GTATAGAGAGGGGTTTCATGCGTTTCCTTTTGCGTGCACAAAGCCGCGGTAGGCCCGGAGATGGGCGGTGGGCTGATGCACTCTTAAAATATCCACGCCCTTTTGCGCAAGCGCCAAAGACACGCCGATGCTCTCGAGCTCGCGCTCTTTGGCAGCGGCCGGAGCAAAGTCCTGCAGGAAGGATTTGCGCGAATGCCCCGCCAGCACGCGGCAGCCCAGCGGAAAAAAAGCGGCGATGCCCCGCACGAGTTGTAGAGACTGCAGGCGGTTCTTGCCAAAGCCGATGCCCGGATCGAGGATCACCTGGTCCTGCCGCACGCCAGCGGCGAGTAGGGTCTCGAGCCGTCTAGAAAACCATTCTTTGATTTCCTCCACCACATCCAAGCCGCTCGCCAAGGTCACCTGCGGATCCGCGGGCACCGTGAGACTGTGCATGAGCACGTATTGGCAGTCGGCTCCGCGCAAAAGATCCAAAAAGCGTTCGTCGGCAAGGCCACTCACATCATTGAGGATGTCCACGCCATACTCCAAGGCGCGCCTAGCGGTGGCGAATTTTCGCGTGTCGAGGCTTAGGAGCGGGCGGATCCGCCGCCCCCGGTAACGAAGCTGCAGGTGCTCGAGCAAGGGAGCCAAACGCTCCCATTCCTCATCTTCCTCAAGAGTTCTTGCGCCCGGCCGCGTGGACTCGGCCCCAAGATCGAGGGCGCCCACACCGGCGGCATCCATCTCCTCAAGATAGGCTTCCCATTTTTCGGACGGAAGAAAATCCCCCCCGTCGGAAAAGGAATCGGGCGTGAGGTTGAGGATGGCCATCCAAAGCGGTGCATGTTCGGGCAGGGCGCGGGCACGTTCCATGGCAGTCTTCCCCGCGATGGAGAGCGAGGGAGCGAGGTCCTTCAAAGGGTCGAGCACAAAGGCCCGCTGCTCGAGACGTGGGTGGGGCAGCACCAAGGTCTTGGTGCGTAGGCTCAGCTCTCCGCAAAACAAGAGATCAATGTCGATCTCTCGCGGTGCCCAGAGCGCCCGGCTCTGGCGCCCAAGAGCCCGTTCAATATCCTTGGCCGCATTTAATAAATTTTGTGGATCTAGATCGGTCTCCAGCTCCACCACGAGATTAAAAAAAGGGCGATTCCACTCGGGCTGCGCCCCCGCTGGCAAAAGCGCTGGCGTCTCATATACCGGGGAAACGCGCAAAGGCCGCCGGCTCAGCTCCTGCAAGCGGCCGAGCGCCTGCTCCAGGCAAGCGCGTCGATCGCCCAGGTTCGCGCCGAGGCCAAGGTAGGCCTTCATACGCGCCCCAGCTCAAAAGCCACTCCCCTAAGGCCTTCCACGGGAGGTTTTTTCTGGAGCGATAGACCAAGAACAACGTCCCGAGGCAAACCCTCGGTCACCAGGCGATGGAGCTCGGTGGCTAGATGCTCAATCGTATGGAAGGACCGGCCTCGCACAAAGAGAGCGAGGCTTTCGCAAATCGCGCCATAACAGTGGGCGTCTTCTAGACGATCGGAAGCACAAACCGGAGGCGGCTGAGGGTATTCGAGGCGCAAGCTAACCAGGATTTCCTGAAGCTCGCGTCTCTCGCCCTCGGTGCACCCCAGGTGCACCGCAAGGCGGTAGTCGTTCACCCTCAGCACCGCTTGCACTTAGGCTACCTTATGCGCTTCGGTGAGAAAATCCCAAAGAGCATCCGCTGCCGTGCGTGCGGCCTTGAGGGCGGCGGCTCTTTTTTCGGCCGGGATTTTGTCCATGAGCTCCGCACAAGCTTGGGAGTGATAGACATCGGCTTGGCGATGCACCTCGAAAAACTTCAGGGCCGCCTGAGAGTCCACGCCGTAGTTTTCTTTCAGGCCCTTGATCTTGGCTTCGGCGATTTCGGGAATTTGGTATTCGTAGGCATAGAGAGCGCATAGGCCTTCTTCATAGGAAGAGCGTGCCAAGCCCATGAAAGTTTCTTTCGTCTTAAGGGCCATCTCGCTCCAGCCGTCTTTGGGCTCCTGAGCGCCCACACCGGCCGCAAAATCCCGCCAGAGCTGGGGATGGGGTTCGGAATGGCCTTCGCCCTCCTCGTCCTGCAAATTTTGCAAGAGCAAGCGACGGCCAGCAGCATCTTCGCATTGGCTATGCACGGCGCTCACAAAACGCGGGAAGGCGTCCACAAAGGGAGTGTATTGGTGCGCATAGTTTTGCAGCTGCGAAAGCGTGAGCTTGCCTTCCATCCAGTCGCGGTAAAAAGGATGCTGCAATAGGTGACGATCTTGGAGCAGGGCACAAACTTCTTGGGTAAAGGTCATAATA
>JAKFYM010000089.1 GCA_021730855.1 Bdellovibrionales bacterium | reverse complement strand
TAATAGAGCGGGATGAAAGAGATCAGAAGCGAGAGCGCGAGAGAAATCACCACTACGACTGTGCTTCGGAAGTGAAGCAGGAAGATAAACATGACTATACAAACTAAAATAATTTCTTCAATTAGGTTATTCCGGAGGGTGCCAACGGCCTCCTTGATGAGGATGGAACGGTCGTAAATGACCTTCAGCTCCAGGCCAGGCGGAAACGCGCCTTTCACTTCCTCAAGCTTCTTTTTCACTCCGGCGATCACTGTTGAGACATCTTCGCCCTGCCTCATCACGATCACTCCGCCTACCGTGTCACCTTTCCCATCGAGATCAGATACGCCTCTGCGAATATTTGGCCCAACACTCACCCGCCCGATATCACCAACGCGTATCGGCGTGCCCCCTGGCCCGATCCCTAGCGAAACGTCTTCGAGGTCCTTGGGATTTTTTATATAGCCCAGGCCCCGCACGTAATGCTCTTTCTCGGAGATCTCGATCGTTCTGCCTCCAACATCCTTATTGTTGTCCTTAATGGCGGTAACTAGCTTCCCGATAGATACTTTAAGGGAAGTCATTTTATTCGGGTCAATCTCAACCTGGTATTGCTTTTCAAAGCCTCCCACACTGGCGACTTCGGCCACGCCAGGCACCGAGGCAAGCCAATACCTCAGGTACCAGTCCTGAAATGTTTTTATGTGGGAGAGGTCATGCTGTTTGGTCGGATCCACCAAGGCATATTGAAATACCCAGCCAACCCCGGAAGCATCTGGCCCGATGCTGGGCGCCGCCCCCTCTGGAAGCATTCCCGAACTTTTTGACAGATACTCCAGCACCCGGGATCTGGCCCAGTATAAATCCGTGCCATCTTCAAAAATGACATACACGAAAGACATCCCGAACATCGACTGCCCGCGCACTACCTTAACTTCTGGAGCGGACACCATGGAGGTGACGAGCGGATAGGTAATCTGATCCTCGATCAGATCAGGGCTTCTTCCCATCCACTCCGTGAAGATGATGACCTGCGTTTCCGATAAATCAGGAATGGCATCAATCTTGATATTTTTTAGGCAAAACGCGCCCCAGATCCCGAGCAAAATACACGCTATATAGACAATCTTGGAATTGTCAGCGGACCACCTTATGACTCTTCCGATCATCAGTGACCACCATGAGACTTCGCCGGAGCGGGCGATCCCTTCAGAGCGGAGGCGCGCAGCTTGCTCTCCGCATCCAGAAAGAAGTGGGCGCTCGTGACAACTTCTTCACCGGCTGTAAGCCCGGAGAGTATCGCGAACTGGCTCCCCACTTTTGGCCCTAACTTCACTTCCCTCGGCTCAAAGAGGGATTCGCCCGACTTCACAAAAACAATTTTACGAATTCCGGTATCCAAGACGGCGGCATCAGGAACTACGGTGGCCTCACCCAGATCCTTCTTTAGGACCACGTTTACGTACATACCGGGCTTATAGCCTTCATTCTTGTTATCAACTTTAATTCGGGCCTTGGCTGTTCTCGTTTCAATCTCAATCTCCGGCGACACATAGCTTATCTTTGCCGTTAGATTGAGCTTAGGATCGAAAGGAACTTCAACTTCCGCTTCATCTCCTTCACGGATTGCCGCGATATCATACTCATAGAGCGTGACGATGATCCAAACCTGCGCGAGGTCGGCAATGTGGTAAAGTTCCATTTCGGGCGTGATATACATTCCATGAATCGCAGTTTTGCGAATCACCACTCCATTCACGGGGGAGTTGAACGTGACGGAACGTTTTGCGGGCCCGCCTGCTTTGAGCCGTTCGATTTCCTTTTCTGGTACTCCCCAAAGCGAAAGGCGCTGCAGAGAAGCTTTGGCGATTTCTTTCCCCGCGCCTCCTTGCTTGCGGGCGGAAAGATATTCTTCCTGAGTGCTGAGAAGATCGGGGCTATAAAGGTCATAAAGCGCCTGGCCTTTCTTCACGGGCTTACCTACAAAATCTGCATTCACTCGCTCGATCCAGCCATTGATTTTGGTGTGTACGTGGGCTTCCTTCGTTTCATCAGCCGTGATGGTGCCCACGGTGCGAATCGTATGCTGAACTTTCTCTTTCTTCACAATGCTGGTCTTTAGGCCCATCTTGGACTGCTGCTCTGGTGGCACTTCCACCTCGGCCCGCTCCGACTTCAATGGCGGAACCGGCGCAGGCACTTTTTTTACCAAAACGGGAGTGGGATGATCGGCATGGACGGACTTCTCTTCAGCCTGAGACGAAACCGCAAACAAAATTCCCAAAATTAGCCAAGAGCTAACGCGGACTACTTTCACATTCCCCCCATTCCGCTTGACCCGGAGTCACTCGGCCGAGACTTAGGCTTCGAAGGTCCGATCGTTCCCTTGCCCATCGATGCGGCTTCCGGCATTTCGCTCGATTCAGACATTCCTTGAAAGAGCGTGGGCCTCGACGGCGCAAAGCGAACACCGGAAGACGAAGAAAGGAGATTCTCGAGGCGTACAGCCGCAAGTTCTACGTCGATCTCAGCCGCCAGCAACTCCAGCTCCTGCTTCCGCTCAGTTTTTAGGATGTCGAGATAAGACGAGAGCGGCACTTTTTTAGCGGAATATCCCGCCTTGGCGTTCGAGGAGGCAATTTTCGTTGTCGGAATCACGGAGCTCTTATACAGCTCGACGATATTTTTCGTGGTTTCGAACTGAGACTGAGCATCCAGAATTTCCGTACGCAATCGAC
>JAKFYM010000128.1 GCA_021730855.1 Bdellovibrionales bacterium | reverse complement strand
TCTGAGCCCGCGCAAAAAGCAGCGACCCTGACATTTTTCCTCAACTCCTTCTATGACGAAGACCGCGCCAACGACCGCTTGCTCAACGTCCATAAAGTCCTAATCGAAACAACATGGCTCGGCTTTATTCCCTCGGGCAAAACCTTTGCCCACCCTCACTACGAAAGAAATTGCCAAAAAACTGGCCAGCTAGTGACCTGCTCGGGTTTTGGGACAGGAACAGCCGAGCAGGAGTTTGTGATCACGGTGAACCTAGAAACCAAAGAAGCCACGGGGCAATACAAGACCACCGTCTACCCCAACCCCGAGTACAACAACGCCTACACCTTTAGTGCCGCAAACCCGCTGCATTGCACGCTCTAGGACACACAACATTCGCGCAGGGCAGCAGCACCTGCCCCCCTCTAGCCAAAGCATTTGCCTCCGCTCCGTTTCCGGCATAGCCTAAAGTTCTCCCCATGAATCCCTTAGCCTCGATCCGCCGCTGGCGAGAAAATGCGCGTACCTTTCGTTTCTATTTCTGGAAATACCGGCGCTACTATCTTTTCGGCATTGGTGCTCTCGTGGTGGTGGATGGCCTGGAAGCGATCCCGCCCCTCCTCCTGAAGAGCGCCATCGATGGCATCACCGAAATGCCGGCCGGCCCGGAGCTGCGCGCCCTGCTGCTCAAGATCGTGGCGGCCTATATGGCGATCGCGCTCGTGCAAGGGGGCATGCGTTTCCTCTGGCGCAAATACATCGTGCGCACCTCGATGATGGCCTCGGATGATATGCGGAACGAGCTCTTCATTCACCTCAGCTCGATGGCGCCCGGCTTTTTTCAGAAAAAGCGCGTGGGCGATCTCGTGAGCCTGGCCACCAATGATATCGAGGCGATTCGTTTCTCGCTCGGCCCCGGGGCGCTCACCCTCTTCGACGCCCTCTTTTATTTCATCGCCATCCCGCCCATCATGCTCTGGATCTCGCCCGAGCTGGCCCTGCTCTCCTTTGTTCCCCTTCTCGTGGTGCCCTTTTTCGTGAGGCGGATGGAGGGCCGCATTGAATCCAGCTTCCGCGAAGTGCAGGACAAATTCTCGAACCTGGTCTCGCAGTGCCAGGAAGCCCTTGGCGGCCTACGCATCGTGAAAGGCGCCGCGCTCGAGCCATTCAAGGAGCGCGAATTTTCGGCTCACGGCCGCACCTATATGGACGCGAACCTGCGCTCCGCCCGCGTCCAGGCGGGATTCAGCTCGGGGCTCGAGGGAATTCTTTCCGCCTCCACCGCTATGATTTTTCTCGTGGGCGGGATTTTTGTGATCCAGGAAAAAATCACCCTGGGCGTGTTCGTGGCGTTTCAGCGCTATATCCAAAAGCTCAGCTGGCCGATGGAAGGCATCGGGCTCGCCGCGAACATTTTCCAGCGCAGCCTGGCCAGCCAGAGACGGGTGGACGAGGTGATGCACGAGCCCAAGCCCGTGGATCCACCCCTGCCCGCAAATTTCTCCCCCAGCTCGGTGCCGAAGATAGAGCTGCGCCGACTTTCGTTCTCCTATGCGCCCGCGGTGCGCCCGGTGCTACTAGACATTTCGCTCACGCTCGAACCGGGCATGCGCGTGGGCATCGCTGGAGGCATTGGCGCGGGCAAAACCACCCTATTGGCCTGCCTCGCCCGCATGCTGCCCGCTCCCGAGGGCTCGATCTTTTTTGATGGAGCCGATGTGAATGCACTACCGCTCACGGCCGTGCGCCGGAAAATCGCCTTTGTGCCCCAGGAAAGTTTCCTCTTCTCGCGCAGCGTGGAGGACAATATTTTGTACGGCTGCGAAGGCGCGCCTGAACAGCGGCTAGAGCAAGCCCGGGTCGCGGCCCAGCTCGCTAGCGTGGACAAAGACGTGCTGGGCCTCCCGCAAGGCTACCAAACCTTGCTCGGCGAGCGGGGCGTGAATCTTTCCGGCGGCCAGCGCCAGCGGCTCACGATCGCCAGGGCCATTGCCCGCAAGCCGCGAGTGCTGCTGCTCGACGATTGCCTATCCGCCGTAGATGCCGAAACCGAGCACCACCTCATCGACGGCATCCTGCGCGCCTCCGAAGGCATCACCCTAGTGGTGGCCTCGCACCGCGTGTCTACCTTTCACTACCTGGACTGGCTCGTGGTGCTCGAGGCTGGGCGGCTCGTGGCCCAAGGGAAACCCAAAGACCTTCTGCGCACCAATGCCACCTTGGCCAGCCTCGTGAAAAAAGAACAAGCCAAAGAAATGGATCTCCTGTGAAAAGGCTGGAGCTTGACGAAATCAGCGGCAAAAGCTTAGACAAAAAAGTGGCGCATCGTCTGCTGCCTTATTTGCGCCCGCACCTTTTGGCCTTTTCCTTCTCGGTGCTGCTCGTCTTTGTTTCCGCCGGTGTGGCGCTCTACGCGCCTCGCTTGCTTGGCCGCATTGTGGACCAAGCCCTCCTCCCTAAAGACCGCACCCTCCTCTACCAACTCGTGGGGCTGTTCGTCGGTCTCGAGCTTCTGCGCCTGGCCGCGATGTACTGGCAGAATTTCAACCTGCAGAAAATGGGGCAGAAGGTGATGCAAGCCATTCGCGCCGAGCTCTTTGCACGCTTGATCCGCATGCCGGTGCCCTTCTTCGACAAAAATCCCGTGGGCAAGCTTGTCACCCGCGTGACCAACGACACCGCCAACCTCTCCGAACTCTTCAGCGCCACCTTCGTGATGCTCCTGAGCGATATCCTGCTGATC
>JAKFYM010000136.1 GCA_021730855.1 Bdellovibrionales bacterium | reverse complement strand
GAAGAGGGCGCGGGAGTGGTGGTGGCAGAATTTGTATTCAGCTCCGCGGCTTCCGTATGAACGGATTTTTCTGCAATATTATCCATGAGTTGCTGAATTACCTCCCCCTCTTTAAGTATCGGAAGCCGCGTGTATAATGTCAACAGAAAGAAAATGCATTTGCCAAATTCAGATCAGCAAACCGAACCCCCCTCGACGAGCGAATCCACGCTTTCCCTCCTGCAGCGCTTGCGGCGCTTAACTCTCCCAAGCGCCACGCTGGCGGCCCTTCACCACCGCTCGGATCTTCACCTCGTACGCAAGTTCTTTCACATGACTGGGGCGGTGCTGATCTTAGTGCCTTATCTCTATTTCGGCGCCTCGAGCGTGACGATGGCCGCGGGTCTTGGCTTGATGTTATCCCTAGTGATGTCGATAGAGTACGCGCGTAGCCGCTGGGAGTGGGTGAATGGAATCGCGGTGCGCATCCTGCGGCCGGTGATGCGGGATACCGAGGTGAACCAACTGAGCGGGATTCCCTTCTATGTGGCTTCCTGCCTATTGGCGTTTTTGCTGTTTCCGCAGCATGTGGCGGTCCTGGCGGTGCTCTATCTGGCGGTGGGCGACCCAGCCTCTTCCTTTTTTGGGGTGCTGTACGGCCGCAATCAGATTTTCCCCAATAAGAGCCTGCAGGGCACCTTGGGGGGCTTTGCGGTTTGTGCCATCGCCACATTTGTTTATTTATATTGGCAGGGAATCGAACGCGAAAAGCTCCTGATTTTTACCCTGCTGGGGGGCTTTGTGGGCAGCATTTCGGAGCTCTTGCCCCTCAAGCTCGATGACAACTTTGCCATCCCAATCGTGAGTGGCACCCTCATGGCCTTGGCCTTCTGGTGCGCCGGCGTTTTTGCCGGGGCGTAAATAACATCCACCTCTGTAAACTTTTTTGACACTTTCCCCCGTATTTCTCCTAGGCAGCTCTGTCAGGATTCTGTCTAGATGCTTGAAACCTAAGGGTAAAAATGCAACGCTAGGGTATTGGTGCTGATCTTGCAGTATCTAGGGTGAGGAACTGTATATGCGTAAGTCCCAAATCCTAATCGTTCTCAGCGCCCTGGCCTTCGGCTGGAATGCCCTAGGTGGCCTGAGCCAGCCTATGGACTGGCAGCAATTGGAGCGGGAATTGGCTTCGCGGTCCCAGAATGTCCAGGCAATTAGGACGAACGTTCCCAAGTATTCCCGCCATAATTTTTCGAAATTTCGCCCTGTGACCCGCGATGGGGAAATTGACTACGCGGCTGTGGAAAAAGCCCTCAGCAGCAAGACCACCATCGAAGAGCTTTTTGACGAAGATTTTGAGCGCCGCATGCGCGCCCAGTATGCCGGCCTAGTGGCTCCCCACGATAGCGCCGTAAACAATCCTTATCGTCCCGCCCGTTGGTACGAGATTGAGCGCAGTATCCAAGCGCGTAAAGATTTGGCCAAGTGGACCGCCCGCGAGGCGCTCAATGAGCAGGTGCGAGATTTTTTCCGCAAAGGCGACAAAAGCTCCGCCCCCATGCAAGTATGGTCTACGGTACGCGAAGTGACCGGTAATGGAGAAGAAGAGCGCCCGGTGGCCGCCGTGGATACCGTGAATGCGGATGGCTCGATCACTCCCGCGGCAGAAGCCTCGATTCCCACCCGCCTCAAGGCCAAGATGAATTTGCTGCGCACCCAAGGGCAGCTTTTGTTCACCAACCCCTTTGCCACCACCACCGTGGACGTGAAAGCCGGCTCTGGCGAAAATTTCGTGGTGAACCTGAATCGCGATTTCCGCAGCCTGCAGATGAATTCCAACGTTCGCTACGGCGTGGACGACAGCCTTCTGGTGTTTAACGTGAACAAACGCATCACCGACCAGGTTTCCCTAGACTTGAATTCCGAGCGTTATACTGGCGGCAAACGTGGCGCTGGCGGCGAGAAGAGCCGCGATACGGCTCGAGTTACTTACTCGCTGAGTTTTTAGAAGCGTGATTGCTCTATTGAAACCCTTTCTAAGGCGTCCGCGAGGGCCAGCCAGCGCCCTTCTGGGCGCGGGAACAGGGGACCAGGCAACAGCCTTTAAGTTCCGTCCCACTTTACCCCACTTTATAGGCCAGCATTTTTTCGCGCACGGGTTTGGGCCGGGGGCGTTTTTGGCGCCGGCGCGCGAGTGCTGGCCAAGCGCGGTTCGCGCCGAGTTACAGGGCTGAACGGACGGGTAAAGCCTGCTAGGTGCCGCTCGCTCCTATCCCGATTGCTGGAAATTCCGGAACTTATTATGCGCGGAACAAAGGAGCCGGAGATTTTCGGGTTTGTTGCTGCCTCCTTTGGCGTATTCGACGATGTGGTCGATTTCTAGAGCGTGGCGGCTTGTGCAGCGTTTGCCGTTCTTTTCGTACTCGCATTGGTGATTGGCTCGCTTCCACACAAAGGCTTGGGTGGCTTTGGGGATATGGCGCGTTCTATTTTCCTGCGTTTCCTGCGCTTGGGGCGCCCTACGAGGCGGAGCATCATCCACCTTTAGCGCCTTGTCTGCGAGGATCTCGATGAGCTTGGCCAGATCTCCCTCATAGTTTTTATGCGCCAGCAGGCCTTTGCATTTTTCCAGTTTTTCTAAAAGCTCAGGGCTGGCGTAGAAAGAAAGCTTTACCTTGGCCTCGGGATCATAACGTTCATTAAGCTTTTTTTCCGCCTCCCGGGTGGTGCAATCATAGAGGCTCTC
>JAKFYM010000320.1 GCA_021730855.1 Bdellovibrionales bacterium | reverse complement strand
ATCTCCTCCGAAATCTCTTTGCCGAGGGCGCCCTGAGTGCTGGCGTGGTGCCGCTCTACGCGCAGGTGAGGGCGGAAAAGGGGGACGCAGAGAGCTGGAAGTTTGTGAGCCGCCTCGCCACGGCTCTTTGTCTGGGCCTGGGCGGCATCGCCCTTTGGGGCATCCTATGGGCGGATCCTCTGGTGGGCCTCCTGGGATTGAGTGGGGACCAGCGGCGAATGACGGTGGCCATGAGCCAAATTTTTTGGCCATTCCTTCCTCTTGTGGCCTTAGCGGCCCTAGGGATGGGGGTGCTGCATGCGCGAGGACGTTTTTTTGCCACCTCGCTGGCCCTCTCCCTTTTTAACCTGACAAGCATCGTGGCGGCTTTTACGCTCTGCCCATGGGGGGCGTGGCTGTGGGGCTGGCCTCCCATCTATGGAATGGCCGTGGGCGGCCTTCTGGGCGGGCTCATTCAATGTTTGGTGCTGCTTCCTGCCTTGAGAAAGGAGGGATTCCATTGGCGCGCCCACTGGCCGCTTTGGGATCCAGGCCTAAAAAGAACTTTATGGATGATGGTCATTGGCACCCTTGGCCTTGCCTCCACCCAGGTGGGAGTGCTGGTAAATACGGTTTGGGCGGCTGGCCTGCAGGAGGGAGCGGCTTCGTGGTTAAATTATGCCTTTCGCCTGGTGCAGTTTCCCCTGGGCCTTTTTGGCGTGGCCCTTTCTACTCTCACCCTTACGCGGGTGGCTCAGGAGGTGGCTGGCGGGGGCTTTTCTCAGGCTAGCGCCACCGTGCGTGGGGGCTTGCGTTGGGCGATCGTGCTCACGGTGCCTAGCGCCATGGGGCTCATCCTGCTCGCCCTACCTCTGGTTTCGGTGATCTACGAGCATGGCCAGTTCCGCGAAGAAGACAGTTATTTTACGGCCTTGGCGCTGATGGGGTATGCCGTGGGCCTTACGGCCTATGCCGGGGTAAAAATCCTAGCCCCCGTTTTTTATAGTTTAGGCCAGGCACGTACGGTGATGATTACGAGTGGGGCCGCGATTTTCCTAAATATTGCGCTTTGTTTTTTGCCCCTGGGATTCGTGGGCCTTGCCCTAGCCACCTCGATTTCTTCCCTGGCAAACTTTTTCGTTTTGTTGTGGTTTATTCGACGATCTCTTAAACAAATTGACTTTAAAGATCTCCTGCAGTGTTTGCTTCTGACTCTGGGGGCATCTTTAATTATGGCTATATTTGTCTATTTTTGTTTGCGCGGGATGGGGATTGAGCTATTCCATCCAATTCCCTTGACGAGTGCTTGGGTTAAAGCTAACTTTTCTACGCGCGCACTCTTTTTATTCGGTGCATTAGTAGTCGGAATTGTCACCTATGGTGGGGCAGCAAAACTTTTGGGTTTGCAAGAGATAGCGCAGGTACAGGAAGTAGTATGGAAACGATTAAGGAATCGCAAGGTATGAAATCATCGGGTAGGGGAACAAGTTTCGAGACTGTGAAGCTGCTGGCCCAGAGCGTGGTTCGTCGCCTAGAGTCGCAAAAAATGATCGCGATCATTCGCGAGCAGCGCTCTGACCTTGTGGATGATTTGGCTCGTCACCTGGCTTCGCACATCCTCACCCAAGAGGACATGGAAAAAAATGTCTTGGAATCGATCGGCGAGAAAAACGAGATGCTCGATGAGCTCCGCCTTTCCGGGGGCGAAGCCTATCGCACCCTGAAGCAAACCTGGCTCTCCCGTTATGGCGAGAACGAGGTGGATGGACTCTATTTTCAAGAGCCCGTGAAATACACCGCCGACCGCGTGATTTCCTATTTGATGAAGTCGCCCTTTGTGGACGAAGTATTTGGAGAAGACCTCGTTCTCGAAAGAACGATCGTTAGCACGATCGCGGGCTTTCGCCGCGCTAAGCTGCACTAGACGGGACACTGGCCGGCCTTCCCCGGACGCCTTGATAAAGACGAAATAAAAAACGCCATGACTTCAGAGAAGCCATGGCGTTTTTTTTGTTTTTTTAAATGGTAGCGGCTTCTTCTTCGGTGCTTGCGCCAATGCCCACTTCTTCAAAGGCTTCTTTTACGGCTTGGCAATCTTCGTTCCCTTCACCATAGAGTTGGGTGCAGGCCACTTCAGACTGTGCCTTGGCTTCTAGGAAATCTGAATTGCTGCGCAGAAGCTGGGTGAGCGTGAGGTAGTAGATCTTGCCGAGCTTTTCGAGGCCGATCTTCTTGGCCAGGATCACAGCGGCGCGATTGGGGATTCCAGAATTTGTATGCACTCCACAGAAATCATTGAAGCGGTGGCAGGGCACGCCCTTGAATTTGAAATCTTTGTAGTGACCAATAGTTGGGTTCTCCATGTCGCGGATGAAGCTTGTTCCATCTTTGAAGAGTTCCTTGCCTAGTTTCCAATCGCTGGTTTTGCCCACTTGGAAGGCGGTGAGCTTGCCGAACACATCGGAATAACTCTCGTTCAAGGCACCCGACTCAGAGACATAGGCGAGAGCAGAGGTATGAGCTGTCACGCCGTGGGTGAGTTCGTGGCCAACCACATCGAGGGGCGAGGCGAAGTCGTTATAAGTGGCGTCATCGCCAAAGCCATAGAGCATTAGCTGTTTCTCGCGATACCAAGCGGCATTCGGAAAATCGGCGCCACCGAAGTTCACCACCGAGCGAATCTGCACGCCTTTGCCATCAATCGAATCTCTTTGGTGTTTGTCGGCATAGTAGGAATAAACCATGTCTC
>JAKFYM010000127.1 GCA_021730855.1 Bdellovibrionales bacterium | reverse complement strand
AGGTCTACGCGGTAAAAGGCCTGGTTTTTTATTTCCGCCAGCGGAAGGAGAGCGAAGGGGCCGGGACCATTCAAGAGATCCTCCACCTCGCTTCGGGCTTTCAGCACTTTTTTCTTTCCCGGTATTGTGTGCACCTGGAAATTCTCTTCCCAAAGGTCATACCTCGATTCGATCGTGACCATGTGTTGCTTCACTTCACGGGCGGGCAATTCGATGAGCTTCGCCAAGACCACCGTGCGGGTAGAGATGCCGGAGCTGAGCTCCTTTTTTGTTTTCTCGTCGAGGAAGGGAGATTTTTCCACTTGGTACACCAGGTTTCCCTCTTGTTCCCTGACTTGCACTTTGGCAAAGGCCACGGAGGCCAGGCCAAAGAGCAGCAGGACGGGGCGATAGATATGCGAGAGAAATCGGCGCATCACTGCACCCCGCCCATCAGAAAGAGGCCGAGGATGCCGTGGCTAGTCTGAAAATTGGCTCCGGTTTTCACGCCAATAAGGTCATTGCCGAAGGTGATAGGGAAGTACCCAGGTTCCACATAGAGAGCGGTTTTTTTGACTTCACTCTCCGGGCTTGTCCTTTTCAAGATACGGCTATAGCGGAGGCTGAAGGCTTGGCTTTCTGGTTCCCAGAAACCACGCTCCACGCCCCGGATGGTTCCCACCCGTAAACTAAGCACATGGCCTTCGGCAAGGCTCCAATGTTTGAGGTAGGTAACGCCGCCATAGCCAGAGAAAGGAAAATAGAAGCGGCCACCTTGGGGCTTCGAATATATACTCAGCGTGAGCAGGAACTGCGATCCCTGGGTGGGAAAGAAGGAATTGTCTTGGGAATCCCAACCGTACTGGAAAAAGGCCTCGCTCGCGGAATAATTCCACTGACCATAACGATACTTGGCATCACTTCGATAGTGGCGTGCTCCGATCGCCACAAAAGAATAGTCAAAAATCTTGTACCCAAGAGCGAGATCCGCCCAACCACCACGATATACGGACCCAATGCTGGTGTGTATTTGTCCGGCTAGACCGCCAACAAGATACATTTTCGGCAAAAAAAAGCGCGGTCGGTTGTATTCTAAGCGAGTTGTAGTCCACTGACTGAATCTGCGAGTACGGTAGTAAGCTTGATAATTAAGGTCTCCACGAACCCGTAACGACAAAGTGTCTCCACGTCCGGTAAAGTTCCGGTCGCTTCCTGTGACGTCGACCACTCCGTACCAAGGGTTTGTAATGTCCACGAGCCCGAAGGTGGCGCGGTAGGAGCGGCTAGAGCGTTCCTTCACTTCGACAATCACCACCGCCTTGCCTGGGGCCGAGCCTTTGGCCAAACGAATGTCGGCATCCTGAAAATGACCTACTAGTTGCAGCCGCAGCTTGGATTCGCGGACTTTTTCGTCGTCCACTTTTTCGCCCTCCCGCAGCGTGATTTGGCTGAGCAGGAAAGAGCATTTGGATTTTTCATTGCCGAGGCACTCTATCTTTTCAATTTCTAAATTCTCTTCGGCCCCGATCGCCACGGAAGCGAAGGTGAGCACGAAGGCTAGAAAACAAAGAAACCAGAGTTTTTGCATGAGCTTTACGCTGCCTCGAAACGATAGAAACAAAAGACGTAGTACAAAAATTTGGGAGTGCATGAATTATCCTTTCGCCTGCACCCAAGGCAAGGGATATGCCGCAAAAAGAGAAAATTTCTTTTTTGTAAGCGCTGAGAATTTCTCATGAATTTTCGTTGCGAGAAAAGGCGAAAGAAAACACCTGTATGATTTTGCATACAGTTGTATCTCGAAATTCAAGATCTAGGGTCTGGTTGGAAAAAAGGAGAGCTACTGCACTAAAGAAAGCGGTAGCAGAAACTTTAGCCATCTCGTACTGAAATAGGCCTCTAGACCATCGAGCGCCACCTCGCCTAGGGTATCCCATGTGGAGTCCGGCTCCGCCTTGGCCACGCGGATCGGGCCGAAAATGCTTTCGTCTTCCCATACGAGCTTATGGGCTTTGTAAAAAGCCAGGGTGAGCGAAAGGCTATCTTCCATCACTAGGGGAGCGCTCACGCCGAGCACTTCTTCCAGCACCTGGTTCATCGCATTCAGCGGCGCGGGAGAGGAAGTTTCCTCCATCGATTCATTCAGCCGCTCTCGCAGTGCACGCATCTGGTCCTGCGAAATATTTAGGGACACGCGAACATGATCCTGCTGCTGAAATTGTGGATCTTGCAGCAGCTCGGGAAAGGCAATGTGGCCTACGCGCCCATTGGTCAGGAAAAAAACGTTCCCGCGGATGCGGATCATTGGAGGCAGGCCCGCAGGCAAAAGCAGCTCCGCCTCCCAGCGCCGGGGCGACATCCCGCTTGGGTTTTCCGGGTCCACGCTCTCCGCCAGCGAGAGCGTCTCGTGACCAATTTGGTTTAGGGCGGGCACGGCGACTGTGGCCGCACCCACCACTGTCCAGCCGATGGTGCCGCCAACGCTCCTTACTCTGGAGAGGGAGGCATACGAGCTTTGGTGCCTGTCGAGGTCTGCGCGGAAGCGCTCCATCGGTTCGGTGAGTTTGTATTTTTGCAGGAAATCTAGGTCCTCGTCGCTGAGCTCGTAGGTGGGTTCGTTCAGCACCTTACGAAAGAGCGCCTTTGCCTGCGCGCGCGGCCCGAGGCGGAGGGCTTGCGTGGTTTCGAGGTAGAAAGGCAGGATATTTTCTAGGGCCGACACCACTTTGCGCCAGCCGGGGCGGCGGAGTTT
>JAKFYM010000084.1 GCA_021730855.1 Bdellovibrionales bacterium | reverse complement strand
CAAGGGCGTGAACAATTCCGCTGAAACTTTGCGCGCGCTTTTTGTGGGCTTGGGCCGGGAAGGGGTGCTTCCCTATTATCTCCACCACTGCGATCTCGTGGAGGGCGGCGAGCATTTTCGCACTTCAATCGCCGAGGGGCGGGCGCTCTGGGCTTCGCTTCGCGGCACCCTGGCAGGTTATCTCTTGCCCGAATACGTGCTGGATTCGCCCACGGGCACTGGCAAAATGCCGATCGGGAGTGGGGACTTTGTGCAGGAAGTGGCGGCCGGAAGCTACCGCGTGGGTCGCGGGGCCCAGGCCTTTGCGTATACGGAAGAGGGACTCGATCCTATTGGTATGGGCGGCCACTATAGCGAAGCCGCCCGTTAGGTACTCTACTGCTGCTTAAAGAGGCGGTATTGCCTAACCAGCGGCATCGGCAACTGGCCCACGAGTTCTGCGTAAAAGTCGATTTCGTTCTCGTTGATCCAGGTGAGGCGGACAGTCACGTCCTCACTGGAAGCCACCGTCATCGTTACCGACGTCCCGTCGGCGCAGGTGGCTTGCACGATCACTTTTTCCTGAGTCTCAGGGTCTAGTAGTTCTTGGGGGTTGCCATCGGCGAGCACAAAGGTGGGCTCCGGCTCATCGCTGAGGGCGTAGGAGCGAAGGTCTCCCACTACTTGGTTTTTCGCCACCATCACGAGGTCTCCGTTGGCAGACATATAGACACCGTGGATATCAGGGCATTGGTTGTTGGCGAGGGCGGGAAGGCTTACAAAAAGGGCCAAAAAAATCAGTTTGCTCATGGGATTCTCCTCGGGTTTGGGTGTGGAAAAATTATTGTTTCACTAGGCGAACGGGCAAGCCGAGAAAGCCCAGCACTAGCTCTCCCTCTTCTTGGCCTCCCGTTTTGACGAAACTCAGAAGATTGATGGAGCCGGCGCTAGGCCACTCCAAGACCAAGGTGTCTGGACTAGGGCAAGAGGCCTTGGGTTCGGTGGTGACTGCTTCGGTGGCATTCCTGGCTTCGGCTCGAACTCCGGATAGGAGCACCGTTCCGTTCTCCGCCACGGAGTAGGAGCGCAGGTCTCCCACCACTTCGTTCGCCACGGTGAGCGTGAAGCGAAAGGTGTCCAAATGAAATAAATAACTTCCTTGGATGTCAGGGCATTGGTTGGCGGAGGCGAGGGTCGAAAACAAAAGAGTGAGTAAAAACATAAGTCCTCAAAGTTGGAAAAAAACGGCCCCTAGCTTGGGGCCGCGAGATTTTATTGTTTGGTCAATCGCAGGGTAACGGCTTCGCCTGTCTGCAAGTGCGGCATGGTGAGCTCGATCTCTGTATCGCTGATTCTCTTCAGGATCGTAAAGTAGGGTTCGTGCTCGTGGCCTTCTTCCCAGAGTTCCAATTTCACTGTGTCGCCATTGCGGCACGCGCCTTTGGTATTTAGAGTGATTCCGGAATCGGGGTCGGCTTGGGTGCGCGTGGTTTCATCGGCAATGAGAAAGGCGTTTTCGTCTTCCTGGCCATCAAAACGATAGGCGCGGAAAATGCCTTCGATCCGATTTTCTACGATCACATCAAAGTCACGAGCTTCGTTCACAAAGGTGCCCTGGATATCGGGGCATTCGTTGGCAAGGGCTTGGCTGGTAATAAGCAGCGCAAAAAGGAAGGAAAGTTTCAGCATGAGTGGGCCTCCTAGATAGGTAGAAAGAGGCCGTAATTTACGCGCTGTTTCAGGGGCTGACAAGGGAAATTCTAGCTGGCGGCCTCGGCCTGCAGGATCTGCAGCTCGAGCTGCTTGAGGGCCTTCACGCGGTCCCGCAAGCGAGCGGCTTCCTCGAACTCTCGCTCTTTGGCCGCGGCCAGCATGGCTTTATGCCATTTTTCAATTGCAGCGCGCACATCCTTAATAGATTTCAGGGCTTTGGTGTCAAAGGCTTCCACTTCGCTCAGGGCCTTTTCGGCGGCCGCGAGGCCCACGGCCATGCCATCTTGGTTGAGATCCCACTTCTTGATCTCGCGGATCACCGTCATGGGGGTGATGCCGTGCTTGGTGTTGTAGTCCCTCTGGATGGTGCGGCGTCTGTCGGTTTCAGACACTGCTTGGCGGATGCTGTCGGTGAGCTTGTCGGCGTACAAAATCACCCGGCCCTCGACATTCCTGGCAGCACGGCCGATGGTCTGGATCAGGGAGCGGGCCGAGCGGAGGAAACCCTCTTTGTCGGCATCAAGGATCGCCACTAGCGAGACCTCGGGCAGATCAAGCCCCTCGCGCAGGAGGTTGATGCCCACGAGCACATCAAAGGCCCCGAGCCGCAGGTCGCGCAGGATCTCGATGCGTTCGAGGGTGTCGATATCGGAGTGCAGGTATTTTACCTTGATGCCCTTGGAGAGCAGGAAGGTGGAGAGATCTTCGGAGGATTTTTTGGTGAGCGTGGTCACGAGCACCCGCGATTTTGCCGGGCCGGTCACGCGTTTCTTGATCTCTTCGAGAAGGTCCGACACCTGCGTCTTGGCGGGCTTGATTTCAATCTCGGGATCCAGCAAGCCGGTGGGGCGGATGATCTGCTCCACGATCTCGCCGCCTGCCTTGGTGAGCTCATAGTCCGCGGGCGTGGCGCTCACATAAAAAAGGCCGCCCACTTTGCGTTCGGTGATGTCTAAAAATTCTTGGAAGTTGAGCGGGCGATTGTCGAGGGCCGAGGGGAGGCGAAAACCGTATTCGACGAGGCTCATTTTACGGGCGCGGTCGCCCTTATAC
>JAKFYM010000182.1 GCA_021730855.1 Bdellovibrionales bacterium | reverse complement strand
GGGGCCGGGCAGGGGCTCGGGCGCGGGTTCGCTCGTGGCCTTGGCTCTTCTGATCATCGACATTGATCCACTTCCCTATAATTTGCTTTTTGAGCGCTTCATCAATCCCGAGCGGATCTCGATGCCCGACTTCGACGTGGATTTCTGCATGGATCGTCGTGGAGAGGTGATCGAGTACGTTCGGCAAAAATATGGGCGTGATCAGGTCTCCCAAATCATCACCTTCGGCCGACTCCAGACCAAACAATGCATCCGCGATGTGGGCCGGGTGCTCGGTATGCCCTATGGGGAGGTGGACCAGATTGCCAAGCTTGTGCCTGAGCAGCTGGGCATTTCGCTCTCGGAAGCTTTGGAGAAGGAGCCGCGCTTTGAGGAAATGCGCCAGGCGAACCCCACGGTCGACACTCTTTTTACGCACGCCCTGAAGCTGGAAGGCCTCACGCGCTCTTTTGGCAAACATGCCGGGGGCGTGATCATCACCGACAAACCTCTCACCAACTATGCGCCCCTGATGACCGACGAAGAGGGCTCGATGGTCATCCAGTACGACAAGGATGCCGGCGAGAAGGTGGGGCTCGTAAAGTTCGACTTCCTCGGGCTCAAGACCCTCACGCACATCCAGACGGCCGTGAACCTGGTGAACGAAAAGCGCAAACGCGCGGGGGAGAATCCGGATTTTCGCATCGAGGACACGGGCGTGGATGATGCCGGGGCCTATGCCCTCATCGCGAAGGGCGACAATGCGGGAGTGTTCCAGGTGGAATCCTCGGGCATGGCCGATCTCTGCAAAAAACTTGGCCCCGCCAATCTGGAAGAGCTCACCTGGATCAACGCTCTCTACCGCCCCGGCCCGCTCGAGAGCGGAATGGTGGATGACTTTATTGAGCGCAAACACGGCCGCATCAAGATCGAGTATCCGCTGCCGCAGCTGGAGGAAGTGCTGAAAGAATCCCTGGGAGTTTTCATTTACCAGGAACAAGTGATGCGGGCCGCGCGGGTGCTGGCTGGATACTCTCTCGGGGAAGCCGATCTTCTGCGTCGTGCGATGGGGAAAAAGAAGGCCGAGGAGATGAACGCCCAGAAGAGTCGCTTCGTGAAGGGTTCCCTCGACCAGGGCATCACCGAGGAAAAGGCCAATTTCATCTTCGACTTGATGGAGAAATTTTCGGGTTATGGCTTTAATAAATCCCACGCCACGGCCTATGCCTATGTCTCCTACCAGACGGCTTACTTAAAGGCTCATCATCCGGCCCAGTTCTATGCGGCCCTGCTCACCACTGAAATGTCGGACACCGATCGCCTCGCCAAATACATTGCCGATGCTAAGGACCATGCGGTGGACGTGCTCGGGCCCGACATCAATGAATCAGAGCGTCTCTTCAACGTGGTGACGGGAGCAGAGGGCAAGGAATCGATCCGTTTCGGCCTGGAGGCGATCAAGGGCTGCGGAGCTGCCGCGGTGACTCTGATCGTGGAGGAGCGGCAGGCCAATGGCCCCTATCTTTCCTTTGGTGACTTTTGCAAGCGCATGGCGCAGAAGAAGGTCAATAAAAAGACGATGGAAGTGCTGATCCGCACCGGATCTTTTGATTCGCTCTACGAAAAGAATGCAAAAATAAATCGCCAAACCTTATTTAAGGCAATGGAAAGCGTGACCGCATGGGCCGTAAAAGAACAGGAAATTTCGGCCGCCGGCCAGGGCGGGCTTTTTGATGCGGTCTTCAGTTCGGGCAGCGGCCCTAGTTTGCGCTCGCCCGAGCCCGATATGCCCTTCCACTCCGAATGGACGCATATGGAAAAGCTCGAGGCCGAACGGGAGCTTCTGGGTTTTTACGTGAGTGGGCATCCCCTCGATCCTTATCGCTCGCTCCTGCGGGAAGTGACCTCGATCAATATCGAGAAGATTTTCACCCTGGCGCGCGAGGGAAAGCTGCCGAAAAAAGAGGCCATGGACTGGAAGGCACGGAAAGCTTCGCAGGAGAGCGAGCCCCGTTTTGGCGGGATCATCACTCTCGCCAAGGAGATCACCACGAAGAAGGGTGACCGCATGGCATTTCTTACGGTGGAAGACTATGGCGGGAAAATAGAAGTCATTTGTTTTCCAAAGACGTTTGAAAAGTGTAAGGACTCGATTCGCGTGGGCAATGTGGTGGTGATCCGTGGCCAGCTCGAGGGCAATGAGCAGGGCGCCAAAGTTTTGGCGTCGCACCTGGAGCCGCTCGAGATTGCCTCTCAGGAAAAGATGCGGAATACACGCACGATTGTTTTTCGCCTGGATCCCTACAATACTTCTCGGGTTCAGCTGGAGGGGCTCAAGGCTCTTTGTTTAAAGAACAAGGGGGCTTGCAAGGGATTGATCGAATACGTGGCTACCGACGGCGTTCGGGCTCGCTTTCAGTTCCCGGATGATTTAACATTTTCAGCAGATTATGGCTTCATCCAAGAGGTCAAAGAAATATTTGGGCGTGATGTACTTGGCTTTCAGTAAAAGGAAGTTCGTTTACCTATTTTTGTCTTTTTTGGCTCTCAGCGTGACCGCTAGGGCTGAAACCGGCGTGGTGAACATGGTGGGCTCCGGCCGCGAGGTTTCGGAAGCCATTAACTCGCTCCTGCGCGCCACGGTGAGCAAGTATTTCAGCAAAGAGCCCCAAGGCTTAATGCAGCCGGTGCTGCAGAACGAGATCCTCTCCAACGCCTCCAGCTTTATTCAGACCTACCGCGTGCTCGAGGACAAAAAAGGCACCTATGTGAGCATTGGTGC
>JAKFYM010000262.1 GCA_021730855.1 Bdellovibrionales bacterium | reverse complement strand
GAGACAGGTGCCAGGCCGAGCCAAAGTTTCCATCCGCGCGGCCGCATTCAAGGCCTCCCCCAAAAAGAAAACCTCCGCCCCCCGCATCTGCCCTCGCACCAATCCAGCCGCCACTCCCATGCGCAAGTCTAGGCCAGATTCTGCCTTGCTCACTTTCCGTAGGGACTGCGCCACCGCAAGGATCTCCGCCAAAACTCTTTTTCTTTCCTCGGGCAGGGAGGGATAATCCCAAGCAAAGAGGGCCCCATCTCCCTGGTCGGAGATCTTTTGCCCTTCATACTCACTCAGCTGCGCAAAGACCTTACGAATGCGATCATGCAAATCACGCTTGCCTTCGGCATCGAGCTTGGAAAGGGCCTTGGTATAGCCCACGGTATCGATCGCAAGCACAAGTAAGGGCAATTCCAAGGTGACATTCGTGGAGCCCGCGGCCAAGAAGGAAGAAAACCACTTGGGCATCACCCTGCCCGCTTGCTCGGAACGCTTCGAGAGGAAACGGAAATCGAGCATCATCGAAAGCGCCAGGCCGGCGAGAATGGCCATGTCTAGGAGCTCGATATAGAGGAAAAGTTGGAACTGGAAAAAGCTCGAGGCAAAAGAAGTCCAGAAACTAGCTCCTAGGAGCAGGCAGGCGGCGAAGAAATACACCTGCATGCGCCGGTGCGCGAGGGTGTTGCCCCATTTCTTTGCGGTGAATAGGCAGATGGCCACCGAAGGCAAGGTGACCATCCAGGGCAACCAGCGGTCCGACATTTCATAAACAAGAATTACTTTTTCGTGATCGTGGATCAAAAAAATCGCTCCCGCAAAAGCCGCGAAACAACCCAGGCCATACACCCGCAGGAAAAATCGCTGCTCCGCGGGCAAGCGCAGGATGTCGGCCGTCATCGCCGGGATCACGGCGAAAGCCAAACCAGAGAAAAGGAAGCTCAGGCCATTGCGGAGGTAGTAGTCTTCATACCCCCACATAAAGCAGGAAAGAAAAGCGGAGGACATGGCCGAGCTAAGGGCGAAGGCCGCAAAGGAAAGATACTCCCGGCGCTTGGGCAAAAATAGATAGAGAACGGAGAAGAGAAAAAATAAAAGGTATTTGAACGAGGCCACCACCAGGGGTTTGGATCCTGTTTCGAAAAAATAGTTCTTCATCTGCAGCTCCAGCACGCGCGCGCTGCCGAGGACCACCGGCGAAAAACTCGCAATGCCGGGAAAAAGCGTGGACATTTTTTTCACGCGCACCTCGAGCACAATCTCGGGTGCCTGCAGGAACTCCCCGGGAACGCGGTAAATAGCCAGATTGGAGTTAGACCCTCCCCCCAGGAAGTTTTTGTTCCAGTACACCTCGTGCTCGCCCTTGATGCTGCCAAAGGAAATCGCCAGCGGTTCCGGATTCGCGCGCGCGGTCTCCGCCAAACGGAAAGTGGTCCGGTACCAATATTCTTCTGCGAGATTTTTGCGAATGGCATCCGGCAAAGGCTCCGGCACCTGCACCCTTAGGGGAAAGGCGTCCTTGGAGGAGCGCTTAGGATCCAAAGGCCCGTTATGAAAGCTCCACTCCCCGGAAAGATCCTGCGCTTCGGGATCGGTGAACACCGCCTCATCCACATTCGCGTGAAAAAGCGCGATCACTCCCACGAGGGCAGCCACGGTGAGGCCCGCCACGCACACGCGCAGCGGACTGGTTTTCACTTTCTGAAAGAGGGCTTTCACCCCTGCTCATCGGCAGAACGCAGGCTGAGCAAAATCCGGAAGCAGGTAAAAAAAGTGGTGACGGAACTATAAGCCGGGTTCTGTTTCCTCTTGCGAGAACGACAACCATTCCTCTAGGCCGACCATTGCTAGCCGGCTCAAGCGATCCTACCCGCACGCTCAGGCGAGCAGCCCTACTACGCGTGCCTATTTGGTCTTGCTCCGAGCGGGGTTTGCCTTGCCGTGGCTGTTACCAGCCACGCGGTGGTCTCTTACACCACCGTTTCGCCCTTACCTGTGCTTCCTTTGACAGAAGCCATCGGCGGTTTTTTTTCTGTTGCACTTTCCGTAACAAAAAAACAAATCCACGTGGTTTTCGCTTTTTCGTTCCTGGCCGTTAGCCAGCGCCCTGCTCTGCGGAGCCCGGACTTTCCTCCCCCTGATCCCTGGTTTGACCCAGTCCAGGCGGCGGTTGTCCATTCCGTCACCGGCTGTAGTTTTAGTCGATTTTGGGTAGGAGAAGCAAATTCTTTCTGGCCAACTGCAGCATGGGCTCTTCTGTGGGCGCGGCCATCAAGTATTGGGAAACACTGCCATTTTGCCGAGCCGCCATATCGTATTGGCCGTCTGCCCGCCGCTTTAATTCCATCCGATCGGAGCCGCCGCCGGGAACCGCGAGGAAATCGTCGGTGATCAGGGCATTGGCTTCAGGAGTAAAAGCCAAAATCTCGCGAAACGTGAAGCCCACCAGGAGGAAGGGAACGTCTCTTTGGTCTTCGAACTCGGGGGGAAACTTATCTTCGATATAGCGATCCCAAATTTTTCCTAAGGTATCCACTTCCACCAACATGAAGTGCTTTTGCCCATCGCTCGGGCCGCCACTCAAGACTTCATACCAACCACGAAAGTGGCTAGCGCGGGAAGCCCAGGAATCCACGCTCACAAACATCATCAAGACCACAAAAAATATTTTCATCACCGCTTCCCCTTTTTGTTTGTTCGGGAAAATGCTTTTTCCGCCTCTTCCCGGAGAAAAGCTCCCTCTTCGGCAGAGAGCTTGCTGATCCGGCGCAGACGAAAGGATTT
>JAKFYM010000218.1 GCA_021730855.1 Bdellovibrionales bacterium | reverse complement strand
AACCCGAATAGGGGCGATCGATCCGTAAGTCTTGGTTGCTTTGGCTGGCGCGGGCGTTTGGGGGCCCGAAAGCAATCCTTGCCGCACCAACTGCGAGGAGACCAAAGCAAGCCCCGCCGCTCTCACCTCAAAAAAAGGCGGGGAAAGCAGGGAGGCCTCGAGTTCCGGCAAAAAGGCTTTAAACGAAGAAATGGCTTTTTCAATTCTGAAGAACCAACCGTCGGTGGCGTCTTCAATCACGCCACCCAGGCAAATCGCCCCAAAGGCCATGCGCGAGCCACAGTACATTTCAAAAATATCCGAGAATTTTTCCCGCTCGCGCAGGCAGTGGTTCATCACCGCCAATTGGCCCACGGCGCGCGCCAGATTCGAATAAAAATGCAGGTGACTGCTGATGCGATTCAGCTCCAACAAGACCACGCGGATATAGTGCGCACGCTCGGGAATCTCCAACCGCAGGAGCTCTTCAAAGGAGGTCGACAAAACATAATTGAAGGCCGGAGAAGCCAGAAAGTCATAGCGATCAGAGTAGTTCAGGGCCTGCGCCAAAGGCAGCTTGAGCGAAATCGCTTCAATCTCGCGGCGGCCAAAACCCACCTTCATCGCCGCCTGCGCCACCAAGCCACCATCTTCTTCCAGGGTGAGGCCAAAGGCACCCATGCCCTGAGTACCGGCCAAGCGCGTGGAAGAGAATTCTAGTTTCGTTGCCACTGTGCGCCCCCTCCCTGGCCTTCACCCAAGAACTGCAAACCTGAAAATTCTTCCATTTCCTCTTCCCACCAACTGGCATAAGGCCAGAGCTCCGAAGCGCGGGGGAATTTCTTTTCTTTTGCCCACTCCACTTCCAGGGCCACGTAGGGAAAATGCGCGTCGAGCGCAAAAATTAGGTTTACCAATAGGCTACTGCCCGAACGAGGAGAGGGAGCGAAGCCGATCAGGTTGGGGAGTGAGGCCGGGGTTTGTTTTTTCCACTTTTCCAGAAGGGCGAGGAAATCAGGCTGTTTCACGGCGAGCCTCACGGTCTTGGGGTCGCCCTTATCCATCACCAAATCGATACGATTTCCGAAGACGCCTTCCAATCGACTTTTTAGTTCGTGCAGGTTCATTTTTTGGATTTGCTCCCAATCTTGTCCTGCAAGCGCAACATCGCGTGGATCAAAGATTCTGGCCGCGGCGGACAACCCGGAATAAATAAATCTACTGGAATAAACTTATCCAGGCCCAGTAACTGATGCTCCCCTTCGAGGGAGAACATTCCTCCCGTGCTGGCACAGCTCCCCACCGCCACCACGAACTTAGGATCGGGCATCTCCCCATAGATGCGCTTCATTTCCTCACCCAAGGCCCGCGGAATCGGCCCGGAGACAAAAAGCACGTCGGCGTTGCGGTGATCGTCCACAATGCGGCAGCCCAGCCGCTCCCAATCAAAACGCGGGCCGCCGGCGGCCTCCACCTCGAGCGAGCAACAAGAAAGCGCCACATGATAGACCCAAATCGAGTCCGCCAGCGCACTTGCTTCCACTCTTCGCTCTTTTGCCGCCCGTTCCGTGGTCGAGCTCGTTTTCATCGTCTTCATTTATTTTCCTTATCGGGCCACTCCAGATTCTCGATCCACTTGAGGTAGCCTTGCCGCCCGCCATACCAAAGCAGCACCAAAATAATCACCGGGAAGGCCAGCACCTTTGCCACCACGAACCAACGCTCTTCGATTCCCGAACGAAGGATTTTTTCTTTGTAGGAAACCCAAAGCGGAAGAGAAAGCGCCAAGCCCGACCATAACAACAAAAGCCAAAGCGCGTGGTAGAAGGAACGGAAGGCACCCTCTGGACTACCATTGCCAGGGGCCCGACGATTCTCTTTTTTCTCCAAACGTTCCCAGGCAAATAAAATGAATGCGGCCGTCACAAATAAGGCCGCCGGAAGGAGAAAAAAAAGAAATTTAGGATACATTCATTCCCCAGCGCTGTAGAGCCTGCGGCGCTTGGCCACTTGTTTTTCTCTCTGTTTGGACAGGCTTTTGAGAAGCGTAAAAAGTTCGCGGTCCCGTGTCAAGAAATATGCTGTAATATGGGCTAGTTAGATGAGCGCTTTGCGACGATTAAATCCAGAGTGGAAAAACCTCGGCGGGCTTAGCCCGGGCGCCTGCGCTTATCTTTTTCCCGAACTTTTTTCCTCCCCTTTTCGCACCCTCCTGGTTTTGCCCACCGAAGAAAGCGCATTGCGTTGGCATCGCGACTTGGAGACCTTCGTTTCTTTTCGTGCTTCCCAATGGGAAGGCATCGAGCTCTATCTCTTGCCGGGCTGGGAGCAGAGCCCCTACCGGCATTTGCAGCCATCGATCTCGGCGCGCCTAGAGCGCATCCGGATTTTCGAGCGCATCCTGCGAAAAAAGGAAAACGAAAGCTGGGTGGCCGTCACTTCCCTCGCCTCCTTCCTGCAACTCCTGCCCAGCCCGGGCTTTCTGCAGGAATCTATGCAAGCCCAGAAGGGCCAAAAGATACCTCCAGAGCAAATTTGCCAAAAATTGCTGCGCCTCGGATACTCCAAGGCAGAGTCGGTGGAAGAACCCTCGGCATTTAGCTTGCGTGGCGGCATTTTGGATGTTTTCCCTCCTTCGCTGCAGCATCCGGCGCGCCTGGAATTTTTTGATGAAGAAATTGAATCGATTCGTCTTTTCAATCCCGAATCGCAAAGAAGCGTGCGCATTCTCGCCGCTGGGGAAAGCGTGGACCTCGTGCCTGCCCGCGAATTTCCCTGCGACGCCGACTCTCTTGCCGCCGCCCGCGAGCGCTTGCGCGAG
>JAKFYM010000056.1 GCA_021730855.1 Bdellovibrionales bacterium | reverse complement strand
TTCCGGCAATGGCGGCTTGGGCGTGATCAACTTCAAGCTCGAAAATCAATCGTGGAAATTTCTGATTCCTGAAAAAGTGAAACTTTCCGAAGAAAAAGTGCTCGTCAATCGATTCGGCATCATGAATTTGCAGGTGACCAAAGGAAATCCCCTGGAAATTTATCTAGACGATCTCTATTTCAACCAGCTCAACCGCACGGAGCGTTTTGACAAGGAAATGGCTTCCGAAGGGATTCGCAACCTCGAGACCTACCAAGACTGCGAACTGCGTCCCCGGCAGAACTATGGGTATAGCGACACCCAGAACGCCAAAGGAGCAAGTAAGGGCGAGATGGGTGGCTTGATTTGGCGCTGGGACCATAGTTTTGGCCCTAGCCACTATGCCACCAAAATCGAGAACCTTACCTTGGACAATGCGCTCTATGCGCGGGGTAAGATTCGTTTTTCCCGCGGCGCTACCGATAGCGGATTTTATCTCGGCTTTTTCAATCGTTCTTTGGCCGAGAACTACAAAAATCTGGCAGGATTTCTTGGAATCGCCATCGAGGGACCCTCGCGCGTTGGGCACTTCTTCAATTTGATGGCAGCGTCCACAAATGGTATGGGCCAGCGCCCCAGCGTTGGGCCGGTGATCATTCCTCGCTCCGATGCGAAGGATTTTGAGTTCCGCTATGATCCGAAGGCCGGGAAAACGGGCACCGTGACAATTCGCCTTGGCGGCCAGGTGACCTCCTATCCGCTCAGTGCCACTGTGCGCGCCGATACCACCTATTTTGACCGCTTCGGCATCCTGCCTTTTCGCCCGGATGGACAGAGCGTGGAAGTGTACCTAGACGACCTCTATTTCACCGATGGGTTGAAATAGACCTAAGGCGCTAAGATCGCAGTGAAACACTCATATATTGCAGTCTGCTAATTGTTTAGCTAAGGTGCTCTTCTTTCCTAATTTAAGGAGCACTTATGAAATTTGTCTCTCTACTTTTTCTATTTCTAGCGAGTCCAGCATCCGCGTTTACGGTGGATGTCATTGTGAATGAAGAAGGCCAGCCTAGTTTTTTGGGTCCCAATAGCCAGGTCCGAGAAGGTGGCAGATTCTATTGTGCGGCGGGAAGTCTAGTGCAAATCCGTGGTTTCTATAAAGTACTTATCGAAAACGAACACCTACCATCGGAGACGGCGCGGGTGATTTCGTCATCGGTAGAGATAAAAACCATAAGATTGTATGGCGAAGAGCTCTTTAGTGGCTCAGATTTCTTCCGGGAGAGCGTGGATCGCACTTGGTCTGAAGATAAATGGTCTCAGTTTGATGATCGGGGGTTCCGCTCCAGCATCATCGTGGATCGGAACAACATTCTGTTCCATTTTTCGCTAAACACAAGCCGCGCCACTGACGCAGTTAGCGACGCCAGCTGGGTGGGAGCTGGCCTGCTACACCTCCAAGGTCGGCACCTGCCGATGACCTGCATTGGATCGAAGCCACCACGTTCTAGAGTAGCGCCTGCTCACTCACAATAAGAGAACGGCATTCCGGTACCTACGGATCGACCTTTCCTTTGCAAAAAGCAGGCAGTCACTCCTCGACTGGAAAGGTCAAACGCGAACGTGTTCTTTTTTCCATACCGACGGCAGTAAATATAGTCTACGCCTGTCCCCACAGAGTGGCCGTTCCTCTGTAGAAAACAGGCGGTAGTTCCGTTACTTGCCACGTCGAATTCAAATTCCGGAGCCAGCGCAAAAACGATCTGGCTCAAAAACAATAAAATAAGCATCGTATTCTTCTTTCTATTTTAGATTTCTTTGATTTTTACGGATCTCACCGACGCACACAGTCCGCGCGGTCATGGGGCTGCTTAGCAATGCAGAGAGGCCTTTGCTACGTCTTCCTGGTGATTGGTAAAAAAACTGTGTCCCTTTAGGTCCCCGCTATTCTAGCGCCATAGCTAGCAGCTCCAGAGAGCCTATGTCATAGGAGAAAGATCCGAATCACCGGACACAATGGAGAAAATATGAAATATTTATTTACGTGCCTGACTCTTCTGGCTTCACTACCGGCCTTCGCCGACAATAGTGGAAACATCGATAGAGGTCGTATTGGCCCTTTGCCAAATTGGGATATAAAAGTCATTAGCACTCTAGAGCATGGATTCTCTGACTTTCAACAAACCATGCGTTTTTATCCCACCCACATTCAGCTTCATTCCACGAAAGGTCATGCCATTTTTCTCTCTGGGGTGAACGCAGAGGGAAAAACAATGTCTTCCGCTTTCTACCAACAACTCCCAGATATTTTTGCGCCCTACGGGCAAACAGACACACGTGGCATCGACTCGGCCCAAGAATGGAAACAGGTATTTTCAGATGTGCACATGGCCTTTACGACCTTTCCCCCTCCTGAATTTTCCCCTGAGCCTCTAGTGAAAATGGCAGGAAGGCTGGAGCTTCGAAACGGAGAGGAGAATCTGGCGCCCTTCCCATTCCGGCTTATGTCCTACCTAAATCTCAACCATGCAGACCTAAGAAAGCTTGGATTTTTTAGCGATGCCTTCATTCTCCAAGCATTGGCCAATGGAGAAATTTACAATACCCTCACCAAACCAAGCGGGATGCAAATTCGGCAAGAGCGAATCCTACGTATCGAAAAACATATATCTAAAGTGCGTGAGATCCAGCTCTGCTTCCAGCGACGCATCCATACCGAGGAAATCGTACAAATGGAGGAAACAATGAAATTGCTTGATCTGACCGATCTCCGAGTAGGAGCAAAGTGGGTAAGTAAAAATGAACTTCAGCCTATCCCCCTAGATAACTGTGT
>JAKFYM010000251.1 GCA_021730855.1 Bdellovibrionales bacterium | reverse complement strand
GGAGTGAGTTTGGTCCAGAAAGGAATGCTTCTTCTTCGCCATGGACTAGCAGCGGGTGGAGCGAGCGGTTACGCGAAGCGAAACCGCTGCGGAGTGCGAGAGCGCGGGGGCATGAGCGCTAAAACAGAAGTCCGTAAATTCCTATTCAGCTGGATGGGGCGGAAGCATTGGATTTTGGAACTCCAAATAACGACGACCGCAATTCACAGCACATCAATTTCGCTGCAAAGAAGGGTTCGCAGAGTAGTTGCAGCTTAGGCAACTATTCAGATAAGTTTTGGGGGAGGTTTTTATGATTAGAATGGCCAGGCAATGTGACGCTCAAGCGATATCTGAAATTTTTTGCCCTATTGTGACATCAACGGCCATTTCGTTTGCCACGGCTGCCCCGACGACCAGCGACTTCCAAAAAAAGATTGCTGAAATAACAACTACGCTACCTTGGTTCGTCTTTGAACTAGATTCAATAGTGAAGGGTTTTGCCTATGCCTCTCCCCATCGGAGCCTTGGTGCCTACCGATGGTGTGTCGAGGTTTCAATTTACGTATCAGCGGATTCACGTAGGAGCGGTGTTGCGAAGGCCCTCTATGAGCGACTTATAGAAACACTGCGGAGTCTTGGTTATTACAATGCATATGCGGGAATCACCTTACCGAATGAAGCCAGTATCGTATTTCACGAATTTTTCGGATTTCAGAAATTCTGCGTTTTTAAATCTATCGGAAACAAGCATGGAAAATGGCACGATGTCGCTTGGTACAAGCTCGAACTTCAAGATGAGTATACCAGCAATCCGTCAGACCCTATTTCCATAAGAGAGCTGCCTGTCGAACGACCTTCTGTGATGGCGCGAGATGCCTAGCACCCATCTGCTGATCGGCTTCGGTCTAATATCGCTTGGAATGGTTCTTACGCCAGGGCCAAATATGGTTTATTTGGTCTCTCGTTCGATCTGCCAGGGGCGAAGAGCGGGCTTTATTTCGCTAACAGGAGTAGCCGCGGGATTTTTGTTTTATATGGTATGTGCTGCTTTAGGAATTACGGCACTCTTATTTGCCGTGCCTTTTGCGTACGATTTGCTGCGTTTGGGTGGCGCCGCTTATCTACTTTATCTTGCTTGGCAGGCTATAAGGCCCGGTGGTTCTTCTCCGTTTCAGATTAAGCGAATGCCTAAAGAACGGGATCGCCAATTATTTCTTATGGGTTTTCTTACAAACCTTCTCAACCCAAAAATCGCATTACTTTACTTGGCCCTTCTTCCGCAATTCATAGATCCCAAGGGCGGAAGTGTTTTGGTTCAGTCTTTCAGTCTAGGATTAATCCAAATCTGCGTCAGCCTGAGCGTAAACGCGCTTATCGTCTTCATTGCAGGATTAGTTGCAACGTTCTTGGCAAGTAGACCTACATGGATCGCTATCCAGAAATGGATCATGGGGACTGTCTTAGTTGGGTTAAGTTTGCGACTTGCTTTACAGGCCCGTAAGTAAGGCTTCAAAATCCCTAGTCCTCTGCTCGATTCCCGACCAGAAATCTGGCGAAGTTTCTTCGCTCGTTTGTCTGACGAAATCGAGCTCTCTTCCGAAGGTGCCTGACCAGATCTCGACTTCTACACTTCACGCACTTGATCGCAAGGGCCGTGAAAGATTCTTAGCTCTAGTCAACCTCGCCAACCCGTCTCCCTTATCCAAGCTTCAAACTCTTCCCGTCGTCGCTGTGGATCGCGTGGCGGTACTTCCCCTTCGGCCTTGGCCCGTGCCCGGATGCTCTCGATGGATTTCTGGAGTGGGTCGAGCCCAATTTGTGCGCGACGCTGATCCACCTTGTCCGCCTCTTCTATGGGAGTGGGACTCAAAAGCCCTTGCTCATCCCAATCAAAGTTCGTCCCGTAAAGTTGTTTCTTGCCTTCGAAATACCGAATTCTGTCCATCGTTCGGGCCTTATCCAAGGCCGTAACGCCACTGGCGTCTCCCAGATGCTCAATCATTTGCATGGATTTTCTTAGGAGAGGGGGATTTCCAATCGCGTGCTGCATGATCATCCAGGCCGCACTGGTGCCTTCCGTACCAACGAGGTCCGGTGTGGGCCAACCATGCTCATCGAGAATGGCCATAAGCGCTTCGGCATTTGCCTGGTGGAGCTTTTGCATTTCCGGGTGATACCCATCAAAGAGCACTCCGGCTTGCAAAAGCTGGGCACGCAGGGCCAAATCGGCCGCCTGCATGCTCATAAGCTGCTCTTGCAAAGACTTGATCATGACGGGGTTTGTAATGCGATTTTTCCCCTAGGTCACGAAAGTAATGGCTCTCCCCATGCCGCCGTCCACTCCGAGGGAAGATTTCGCCGCCGCAGTAGAACTCGAGCTCCCCGAACTGAAGCGGGGCCCACACCCGGAATTAAGGATCGCAGGTATAAATTTCGTCAAATTTTGGGTCAGTGTATTCCTTGTGGAATCTTAACTCAGATGAACTGGGATAATAGGTAATGGTCGCCGTAGTACGCACCGCCGTGCATTCGTAAGATCCGAAGAAGGTATTGTCTCCCACTCGCTGGAAAGGCTCTTCGGACCAACAGTACTTCGACCACTGGTCATTTCTCTCCGAACCAAGCTCCGTCACAAAGGTGGCTTCCGAGTCAGAAATATAGGAAAGCGTAAGCCGCTGAACCCATCCGTTTGCCGGCTTACGGCAAACCAAGGTGTTAGGAGCGGAAAAAGCCGCGTTGGAAACTAGTAAGCCAATAAATATAAACAATTTAATCATCGGTCCCCCATAATATTTTCATTTTCCTGAGGCTGCTCAGTTGTTTAAGCGCCATAC
>JAKFYM010000121.1 GCA_021730855.1 Bdellovibrionales bacterium | reverse complement strand
GCGGTGGGAGACTACGGTATTGTAGTGAGCGGAGCGCGCGAGCGCGATGGTCTCGAGCGTTTCGCTGATCGAGCCAATTTGGTTGATCTTGATCAGGATCGCATTGCCCACTTTCTCCTCAATCCCGCGCCGCAGGATCTTGGCGTTGGTCACGAAGAGATCGTCACCCACGAGCATCACTTTTTTGCCCAGCTCCTTGGTGAGGATCTTCCAGCCGTCCCAGTCGCCTTCGTCGAGCCCGTCCTCGATGCTCACGATCGGGTACTTCATGCAGAGATCGGCGTAGTAGCTCACGAGCGCGGCGGAATCCATGCTGTCGTGGCCCGAGCCGCTCATTTCGTACAGACCCTGTTCATTGCGGAACTCACTGGCCGCGCAGTCGATGGCGAGGAAAATATCTTGCCCGGGGCGGTAGCCCGCGCGGGCCACGGCCTCGAGGATGAAGTCGAGGGCTTCGGCATTGGTGTTCACCATCGGGGCGAAGCCGCCCTCGTCGCCCACATTGGTGGAGAGTTTGTTCTCGTGCAGGACTTTTTTCAGATTGTGGAAAATCTCCACTCCGGCGCGCAGCGAATCTTTGTAGGTGCGGGCGGCGGCGGGCAGGATCATGAATTCCTGGATGGAGAGATTGTTGTCGGCATGTTCGCCCCCGTTGATGATGTTCATCATGGGCGTGGGCAGGGTGAGGCCGCGGTAAGGAGCTTTGCCTTTGAGGAATTGGTCGTAGTAGGCATTTTCGAGAAAGGTGTGGAGGCTGCATTTTTTTGCGGCGGCGGCTGCGCGGCAGACGGCCATCGAAACGCCGAGGATCGCATTGGCGCCAAGCTTGGATTTGGTTTCGGTGCCATCGAGCTCCAGCATGCGCTTGTCGACCGCAACAAAATCCTCCGCTCCCATTCCGCGAATCGCCGGGCCAATCTTGTCTTTGGCATGGCTCACGGCCTTGAGCACACCCTTGCCTAAATAACGGGCATTGTCGCCGTCGCGCAGCTCGAGGGCTTCCCGCGAGCCGGTGGAGGCGCCGCTGGGCACGGAGGCGCGGCCAAAGGATCCGTCGCTTAGGGTGACTTCCGCCTCAAGAGTGGGGTTCCCCCGGGAATCCAAGATTTCGCGGGCATGGACGCGTTCGATTTTCATAGCTGTTTCCTTTCCTACGAAGGATAGCACAGAAACCGCTAGCGGAGCTCCGAGTCAAAGGCGGGTTTTCCAGGCAAACCAAGCGATCCCTAGCCAACCCAGGAGGAAGGCCGTGCCCCCGAGCGGAGTGATGGCCCCGAGCCAGCGTTGGCCGGTGAGCGCGAGCACGTAAAGGCTGCCCGAGAAGAGCAGAATGCCGATGCCGAAGGCGGTGTGGGAGAAAATAAGTTTTGTTTGGGACTGCCGCTCGAGCAGGCCAAGCGCCACGAGGGCGAGGGCGTGGATCATATGGTAGGTGACGGCAGTGCCCCAAACTTTTTGCCCGTAGGCATCGAGGATTTTTTCCAGCCCATGCGCGCCAAAAGCGCCGGTGAGCACCGCGAGAAAAGCCTGGAGGGCGCCGTGGAAGAGCGTCATGCCTTGGCCTTTCTGCGCATGGCATGGAAATAGAAACCATCGCTCGGGCCCGGACCAAAAAAGCCGCCGCCGATGGATTCAAAATCGGGATGGGTCTTGAGGAATCCTTCGACTTGTTCAGAGGTTTCTTTTTTCCGAAAGGTGCACACCCCATAAGTAAGCGTGCCGCCGGGTTTCACGAGGGCGGAATAGGTGTGGAGTAGGCGCGCCTGCAGGCTTTCGAGGCGCGGGAGAGCCGTGCGATCCTGCCGCCATTTGGCGTCGGGATTGCGCCGGAGCACGCCCCAGCCGCTGCAGGGAGCGTCCACCAGCACGAGATCGGCGCTGCCCAGGAATTTGGTGAGGGCCTTCGTTTCTTCGCCCTCTTGCACGGCCTTGGTCTTGATATTGTGCAGGCCAAAACGCGTGGCGCGTTTGCGTAGGGCTTCGAGCTTGCGTTCGGAAGTGTCGTAAGCAAAGACGCTGCCTTTCCCTAGCATCGCATCGGCGAGGGCGAGGGTTTTTCCGCCGGCCCCGGCGCAGGCATCAATCACGGTGAGGGCTTTGCTCGGCTTGGGCACTTCCTTTTCCCGCGGCCATTCTTTGCAGGCGCCGGGCAGTTTGCGCAGCATCGGCAAGAAAGTCTCGGGCCAGAGGGCGAAGAGCGCCATCAGCTGCGAGCCTTCATCTTGGATCTCATAGGCTCCCTCGCGGTGGAGGGGATGGTTCAGCACGGGCGCATAGGCGGGTAGGTAAAAACCATAGGGCGCGTGGAGCGAGGTCTTGGCGCGGATATCGAGCACCTTACTATCATTGAGGGCGGAGAGCACGGGATCGCGGCCGCGGGTGCGCGAGGCGCGCAGGCTCAAGGGCGGAGGGCTGCCGAGGGCCACCACGAGCTCGCGCATGGTTTTGTCGCCAAAATCCTTGGTCCATTCGGAGAGCATCCAGTCGGGATAGTCGGCAGGCACGGCGCGGCCTTCTTCGTAAAAGCCGGGATCGCGTTTCCAGGCCTGGAAGAGGCGTTCGGCCATTGCGCGGGCCGTGGGCCAGTCGGCGAGGTCGGTATGGTCGATTTGCCAGGGCTCGTGCTCGGAGAGGTGGAATTTCACGTAGCGCGCGAGGGAGTGCGGGCGCTGGAGCAGGAGGCGGGTGATTTCGGCGAGCGCGGATTTGAGCGAGGGCGGGGCCTTGGAGAGGGCCGAATCGAGGTGCACGGGGCTCGTGAAGAGCTTGGTCCAGAGCTCGTCGAAGGCGGTGCGGAAATTTAAGGGACGGGGGGC
>JAKFYM010000042.1 GCA_021730855.1 Bdellovibrionales bacterium | reverse complement strand
CCCTTCATGACGTTGTCCTCGATGCGTCCGGGTGTTATCCGGGAAAAAAAGTGAATGTGCTCGGTAAATCTCCCCGCTCCATGGCGGTGCCCTGTGTTGCGCAGAATATCCCCACCCCTTGTCTGCCGCCGCAGAGATCCTCGGCCAATATAGGAAAATGCTTCCGAATCGAAAATATTCTCGACCATGTCGTTTTCGTCTCCGGAGTCGGCCACCGCATAGGCAAAATCACGGTCAAAATAATTATTCAAAATCCTATTGCTGCTCGAAGCATCCACGATCGAGCGATTGCCCAGAACCGCAAAAGTTTCTCCCCCAGCTCCGCAAGAAAAGGGCGGCAAATAAATTCCGTCCATCGGCGCCATCCATACCCCCACCACCTGCTCAAACCAGGAAGTCGCCGGCGCGATAAAATAGTTCCGCTTCACGAGATTCTCTCCGCTCTCCTCTTCCTCACTCAACCAAGGATCGCCCAAGGCTCGCGCCGTGCACGCCAGAGTGGAGGCCATCGTTATCCCCGCCTTCTCGTTGAAGAAAAAACTATCCTCCTCAATGCGATTGCCGCGCGATCGATGCAGCACGATACCCGCGCGCTGGAACTGCCAGCCGTCGAAGAGCCGTTTGTCGAAGGCTCGGCGGCCGTTTCCCTCTATATCGCAGAAATAAATAGAATTGCTGTGCGATCCCGGTGCCATATACACGCCGGCATAGCCGTTCTTCGCAAACTGGGTGAAATACAAAAAAGCGTCGCTCACGGAATTGCCGATATAGAGGCCGTAGAAACTATTTTCATTTAGGTGGGACTCTCGGATGTCCACACCATAGGGCGAGAGCGCCGAGGAAGCCAAGCCAAGCGAACGCAGCAACTTAGGATCGACCATCGGATTGGAAATGCGCACTCCGGCAAAACGCGCGCGGCGGAAAGTGCAATGATTCACCTGCACATCGTGCAACCGCTGGGCGAGTAGCTCCTCGCGGGAGCCCGCCTGAACGGGGCGGCCCTGAATCACTAGAAGCTCATCGATCTGGCCGCGGCCATCGATCACGGCGCCATTGCAGAGGAGCTTCGTGCCCGAGCTGGCGATGCGCAAACGGGCGGAATAGGTGCAGCCCTTGCGCAGGCTGATCGTACCGCTTAGCTCCACCTCGCCGCTGCGGTTCGGAGCGGGCAAGGGTGGGCAGGTGGCCGAAGCAATAAGGGGGAAAAACAAAAAGAGATAGCGCATTCAATTCCCCTCCTGGGAATGATCTCTCTATGGTAACGCCCGCGGAGCGGGCTCGCAAATCTTTAGGCTTCCGGCCGCATATGCGGAAAGAGGATAACGTCGCGAATACTGGCTTGGTCGGTCATCAGCATCACCAGGCGGTCGATGCCGATGCCCTGGCCGGCGGCCGGCGGCATGCCGTACTCGAGAGCGCGTAGGAAATCCTCGTCCACCTCGCAGGCCTCGTCGTCGCCAGCTGCTTTATTGGTGGCCTGGGCCTCGAAGCGCTCGCGCTGGTCGATGGGATCGTTGAGCTCGGAGAAGGCATTGGCGATCTCCCGCCCATAGACGTAAAGTTCGAAACGATCCGTCACCTCGGGATCTTTTTCGTTCCGGCGCGCGAGGAAGGAGACCTCCGCCGGGTACTGGGTGATGAAGGTCGGTTGGATGAGCTTCTTCTCCACGGTGGTTTCAAACAAATGCGTGAGGTAGGAGCCCGCACCCCAATGTTTTTTCCAGGCCGAGGGGCCATCGCCGGCGGCGAACAAGGCCTTTTTCAGGGTTTCCACGTCGGAGAGGGCCGCATCGGTCAGAAATTCCGCCGGGAGGCCCGACATTTCCTGAATGGCCTGCTTCACCGTGAGCCGCTTCCAGGGGCGGGCGAAGAAAATCTCCTGCTCCTGGTAGGTGAGCGAGGGTTTGCCGTGCAGGCTCACGCACAGGCCTTCGATCATTTCCTCGGTGAGGTCCATAAGATCTGTGTAGGTGGCATAGGCCCAGTAGAATTCGAGCATCGTGAATTCGGGATTGTGGCGGATCGAGATGCCTTCGTTGCGGAAGTTGCGGTTGATCTCGAACACCTTCTCGAGCCCGCCCACGAGGAGGCGCTTCAAATAAAGCTCGGGCGCGATGCGCAGGAAAAGCTGCATGTCGAGGGCGTTGTGGTGGGTGGCGAAGGGGCGCGCGGCGGCCCCGCCCGCTATCGGGTGCATCATCGGCGTCTCGACCTCGAAAAAACCCCGCTGCGAGAGGAAGTCGCGGATGTACTGCACCACTTTCGAGCGCATCAGGAAGACGGCGCGAACTTCGTCGTTCATGATCAGGTCCACGTAGCGCATCCGGTACTTTTGCTCCACGTCGGTGAGCCCATGGAATTTTTCCGGCAAGGGGCGCAGCGCCTTGGTCAAGAGCTCGATGCCCGTGGCGTGCACGGAAAGCTCATTGGTCTTGGTGCGGAAGAGATGGCCCTCCACATAGACGATGTCTCCCACGTCGAAGGTTTTGAAGACGGCGAATTTTTCGGGGCCAATGGCGTCGATCGCCACATAGGACTGCAGGGTACCGCTACGGTCTTTCAGCTGCACGAAAGCCGCCTTGCCAAAGTGGCGGAAAGCCATGATGCGGCCGGCATAGGTGACCTGGATTTTTTCCGCCTCAAGCTGCTCGCGCGTGAGCTCGCCCCATTGGGCGCGCATCTCTTGCACAGAATTCTTGGGGCTCAGGCCGTTGCGGTAAGGATTGAAGCCCTTCTCGCGGTACATCGAGAGTTTTTCGCGGCGGGCTTTTTCTTCTTCGGAGAAGCTCATAGATCCTTCGAGGGGGTAAGCGAGGGAGGAGGCGC
>JAKFYM010000022.1 GCA_021730855.1 Bdellovibrionales bacterium | reverse complement strand
ATCGTATACCTAGGCCTCACCAAAGCCCCCGGCCAAAAAGCCTGGATCAATGGCGTGACCTATGTGCCCCTCTATATGGAAAAACATCCCTATGAGGTGGTGGCCACGGATCGGGTGAACGACGAACCCGCCGGAGCGGAACGGCTGCTAGACCAGATCTTAGGAAGCGAAGACCGAGTGCGGGATAGCCGCTCCGGAAGCATCGACACAAATCCGGAATGCCGTTAAAGGCAATCACTTCAAGCGAGCATAGTCCGGGCCGCAATTCAGCGCGGAGAAACTCAGTCGCAAGCGCGAGATATGGTCATTCAGGTCAGCCGCCGTGGAAAATCTTTTGGCAAAATCAATCGCCTGCGCCCGCGCTTCCGCTCCCCTGAGCCCCAAACCGCCCAAGGATTCCGCTTGGGTCACAAAGGGCAGGGCCTCCCTTAGCTTGGCGAGGAAGCCGTCCATGTCCCTCTGGCTTTTGGCTAGGTCCACCGCCTGCTGCCTGGCTTCCAGGCCACTGAGGGCAAAACCGTCTTTCACAAAGGAAAGCGCTCTTCCCACCCTCTCCACAAAGGCACGCAGCTCGGCGCGATTTGGGTAGGCATTTGCCAGTTGGAAGGCGCAATCGTGGGCCGGAGGAAGCGCCAGGCCCGGGCCGCCGCGATCGAGTCCCGAAAGGCAGTAGTCGAGGGCGATCCGAAAGCGCTCCACATAATCGTCGGGAGAACGCATCCCTTCGGCAGTGGTGGCAAAGGCCTGGGCTTCGTCCGCAGAAAAACCAAACCCATTTTCCGTGAGCGGGAGGGCTGCCCGTCGACGAAACGCCTCCTGCCTGGCCGACACAGGCGCAGGATTGGCCGTGGGGGGCGCTGCTGGCCTGGATACCGGAGGAGGAGCAGGAGCGGGCACTCGAGTTCGAGGCCTGCCTAAGCTGAGGTCGTAGGAGGCGCGGCGGAAGGGGTCGCGCAACACATCATAGGCTTCTTTGATTTGGACAAACTCCTGCTCGAGCCTCGCTCGCAGGGCTGGGATCTGGCTAGCAGGTAAACCCTGCGCCTGGGCCACGTTGGCCGCCTGGTCGGGATGCCGGCGCAGGGATAAAAACCGAAACCTGGCCGCGATCTCGGCCTGGCTAACTGTGGGCGAAAGCCCCATGGTGTCGTAGTGAGAAGCGTGGGCAGCAATCACTCCCAAGGCGCCCCCAACCAGCCCTAAGAGCAGGAAAGAAAAGGGGATTCGTTTAAAGAGCCGGAGTTTCACGCTCATTGTATCGGTAAAAGAGAGCGCCAAATTGAATTTCCGATGCCGCACCCAATACCACACCAAATCACTTTACTTTATGCTCGCAGCGTCATAAAAGAGGGGCACCGCTTGCTTCCGGAACTATTTGACCCCTCGCTAAGCTTTGGAGTTTTTATGAAAAAAAATATCGCTTTCTTTTTCGCTTTCTCGATCCTCGTCAACCTATCGTCTCTGCCGCTAGCACAGGCGGAGGAGCCGGCTTTGTTGCACTCCGATCCCAATTCTCCGATGGACCAGGCGTTAGACCTAACCCTCGCAACCACTTGCCCGACTATCGGCATAACCGGAATGGCGACCGGGATCACCCTCGCGCTTCTAGTCAAGAAAAGGATTGGCTTGAATCTTGGTGTTGGGTTGACGGTGACCTCTGCGGCACTCTCGGGAGGCTGCCTGGCTATTTACTTAGATCGGAAAGGCATCATCGAAATGTCGTCGTTGGTCGAAAAGGTGCGCAGCCAACTATACCTAGAGTATGGGCCAGTGGCCGACGATGTGATCTACGACATGGTCGGCAGTAATATGACATTGGAGGAAGCTGTGGATGCCAATGTTGCCGACCTGCACGTGCGTACAACGATGAAAGAGGATCTGACTCGAGCAAACGCACAAGCGAACCAACTGCTTTTGGAAGCCACCACACCAAATCCGGACGTATCAAATTGAAAATAGGAATTCTCATGAAAAAGAGAATTATCTTACTTGTAGCCCTCGCCATCACCGCCAACCCACTTCTTGTGAAAAAGGCACAAGCCGAAGAAAATGTTTTTCGCTCCCGGCTTGCCACTCTTCCCGATCAAGCTACTCAAGGGAGATTAGTGAAGGAATGTGTAGGTGGAGTGTCGGCAGCCGGGCTTCTCGCGGTCATAGGTTATTATGGCCTCAAACGGTCTCAAATAACCTCCAGGGGCGCTATTGGAATTGCTCTGGGGTTTACTGGGATTTCAGGCGCTTGTTATTACATCCGAGATAGCCGACTCAACGCAGACAATGAAGTAGCGCAAACTCGTAGAATGCTTGTCGGACAATTCGGCCCTATCGCCGACGATGTGATCTACGACATGATCGGCGGTAATTTGACATTGGAGGAAGCCGTCGACGCCAATGTTGCTGATTTGAGGATGCGCGGGGACATGAAAACTGCATTCCTTATCGGACTGTTCCCCGCCTCCGATGAAGTGATCAACGATATAATTAGCAATAAGATGACGCTGGATGAAGCCCTGGAAGCTAATATTGCTGATTTGAACGAACGCGCAGAAACCAAAGCCGCTATAGCCGAATTACTCGGAATGGAAGCACGCTAACTTTTTAGACCACTTCTAGATTTAGTTTGTGCCCGTAAGCTTTGTCTTTAGGCCAGTCTTTTTTCGTGCGCGGGGCTTGGGCCTGCTCACGGGCTCGTGGAAAAGCCGCTTTCGGCGCCGGCGTGCGAGTGCTGGCCAAGCCCGGTTCGCGCCGAGTTACGGCCTGCTAGATAAAGCCTGCTACGTGCCGCTCGCGACTATCCCGATTGCTGGAAATTCCGGAACTTATTGTGAGCAGAAC
>JAKFYM010000044.1 GCA_021730855.1 Bdellovibrionales bacterium | reverse complement strand
GCACGCCCAGGGCTCGTCGCGCTCGCAGGTGAATGGCTGCGATATTTTGATTCATATGTATTCGGAACCAGACTCTCAGGCTGTCTTCCTCCTGGAAAAACAGGGAATCGAAAAGATCGATCTCCTGAATTACGTTTCCCACGGCATTGAGAAAGAGGACGAAGGCGCTCTGGACGACGAGGACGAAGGCCCTGAGGGCGAGACCGCTCCCGTGCAGAAACGCAAGGGCGCGCTAGATGCGTTTGCCGTGAACCTGAACGAAAAAGCGCGGCTCGGAAAAATCGATCCCCTGATCGGGCGCGAAAACGAGCTCGAACGCACGATGCAGGTCCTTTGCCGCCGCAAAAAGAACAATCCCATTTACGTGGGCGAAGCCGGTGTGGGCAAAACGGCGATTGCCGAAGGCCTAGCCTTGCGCCTCGTGCACGGGGATGTGCCGGAGCCGCTCTTGGGCTCGGTGGTCTATGCGCTCGACCTCACTTCCCTCTTGGCGGGCACGAAATACCGCGGAGACTTCGAGCAACGGATGAAGGCTGTGCTGAAAGAATTGAAATCCATTCCGCACGCCATTCTTTTTATCGACGAGATCCACACCATCGTGGGCGCTGGCGCCACCGAAGGAGCCATGGACGCTTCGAATATGCTCAAACCCATGCTGGCCACGGGCGAGCTCCGCTGCATTGGCGCCACCACCTACCAGGAATTCCGCCAGATTTTTGAGAAGAACCGCGCCCTCGCCCGCCGCTTCCAGAAAATCGACGTGAACGAACCCACGGTGAAAGACACGATCAAGATTCTCCAGGGCTTGAAGGAGAAGCTCGAAGAGCACCATGGCGTGAAATACACCCAGGGCGCGATCACGAGCTCGGCCGAGCTTTCGAAAAAATACATGCACGAGCGTTTCCTGCCCGACAAAGCCATCGATCTCTTGGACGAGGCCGGCGCCGCCAACCGCCTGCTGCCCAAGAGCAAGCAGCGCGCCTCGATCACCGACAAAGACATCGAGAACCTGATCGCCAAGCAGGTGCAGATCCCCTCGAAAAATGTGTCGATGAACGACAAATCACGGCTGAAAAATCTCGGCCGCGACCTGAAGATGCTGATCTACGGGCAGGACGAAGCGATCGAGCAGGTCTCTTCGGCAATCAAGCTCAACCATTCGGGCCTGAGCGCCGGCGAAAAACCGATTGGCTCTTTCCTCTTTGCCGGCCCCACGGGCGTGGGCAAGACGGAGCTCGCCAAGCAGCTCGCGCACGCGATGGGCGTCGAGTTCCTGCGCTACGACATGAGCGAGTATATGGAAAAACACGCGGTCTCGCGCCTGATCGGCGCGCCTCCGGGCTATGTGGGCTTTGAGCAGGGCGGCCTCCTCACCGAGGACGTCAACAAACATCCCTACTGCGTGATTTTGTTCGACGAGATCGAGAAGGCTCACTCCGACCTGATGAACATCCTGCTCCAGGTGCTGGACTACGGCTTCTTGACCGACAATAACGGCCGCCGCTCGGATTTTCGCAATACCGTGATCATCCTGACCACGAATGCGGGCGCCCATGATGCCTTGAGCGCCGCTCCTTTAGGGCTCTCCCCCGGAGGCCCCACCACGGGAGACGCCAAAGCGATCCAGCGCTACTTCAGCCCGGAATTCCTCAACCGCCTGGATGGCATTGTGCACTTCAAGGGACTCGATCGCCCGATCATCCTCCATGTGGTGGACAAATTCCTCTTCGAGCTCGAGACCCTGCTCACCGAAAAAGGAATCTCGATCACGGTCTCGGACGATGTGCGCAACTGGATCGCGAAAAACGGCTACGACTCCAAATACGGAGCGCGCCCGATCCATCGCCTGATCCAGGAAAAACTCAAGCGTCCGCTCGTGGACGAAGTGCTCTTCGGCAAGCTCGAAAAGGGCGGCCACGTGGACCTCACCCTCGACGACAAGGGCAAGATCCACTTCCAGTACGAAGAGAAGCGGCACGAGAAGGCCGACAAGCAGGAAAAACAAGGCAAGAAAGAGCCCGCGACGGAAGATAGTAAGGGTTAGAAACGCGCGAAGCGCGGGGCGGGCCTGGCTTTAGCGGGCGAGCCAGGCCACGAACTAGGCTCGAGGGAGAGGCGCGCGGCGCTAGCGGGCGATGACGCCTTGCCTCGTGGTGCGCACTAGGTGGAAAAATGAGAGTGAATATTGTTTTATGAAAACTTCCCCTGCAAGATAGTTCCACTATCTACGGGAGGATTCATGAAATATTTTTTGCTGCTCTCTGTTTTTTCTACAACGGCTTTTGCGTTCCCCGGTTCAGACTTGCATTTTACCTGTCCGAATACATTCTCTAATACTACCGTCACGATTTCCTTAAAATGGACTGCTCCAGAAGCAAAGTGGCTAGGCGTGCTAAGCGAAACCTCTGCAATAAAATCGATTCAGTCTCTAGAAATTTCCGCGCGCTACTTAGAAAAAAATAACCGCATGGAAATCAGCCACAGCGGCTCGATAATCGCCCTGATGACCCAAATCAACGCAAACCAATCTCTCTTGAAAAATGGCCAATCCGTGCTTGTCTGTAATTTCTAACGAAATTCACCCACTGCGCACCACGAAGCAAGGCGTTAAAAATCTACCCTGCCCGGGCAGGGTGCCCCTGCAAAAACCGCAAGCTCCGCAGGCCGAACCAAGAATACGCTTCCCCATCCACGATGGCCGAAGGAAAATCCAGGCTCAAGAGTTCCTTCGCTTTTTTCCCAAACGGATAAGGCTCCGAGGAAAACAAAAGCAAAGTAGTGAGTGGGTCAAAATCCGCGAGGTCGATCTTTGGGTATTTCTCCGCAAAAGGCGGGAGGCGATCGCCATAGCCT
>JAKFYM010000041.1 GCA_021730855.1 Bdellovibrionales bacterium | reverse complement strand
AAGCGGTGTAGGGTGCGGGCCCAGGGGTCGGGCTCACAGCCGATCGCTAGGATGCGGTGTACGGCCAATGATTTTAGCACTTCCACAATGCCATTGAGGTCCGGGCCTAGGCCCTCCCTTGGAGGATCCAGCACCACTTGGATTTTTTCTCTCTTGCCTAGCTCTTTTCGCTCCTGCTGCAGCCAAGGCAGAACAGGCGCCCGATAAAACTGAAAAGACGCCGGCGCATCCGGAGCCTTCTCGCGCGGGCTGCCCACGTCCACACAATGCACTTCCGCAAAACGATCAGCGATGCCTAAGCTCAGGTTCCCGCTGCCGCCATAGAGGTCCAAGAGCGTTCCCCCTTCGTCGAGATTTTCCTTCACCCACTGGCGAAGTTTCTCGTTCTGCTCGTCGTGCACCTGGCGAAAGCCCTGGGCCGAGTGCCCCGCATTCCAGCTTTTGGAAACCTTCCCATCTGGAAAGACTTCCAGCTCCACCTTGTATTCTCGCGGGCGTTCCCGGCCCTCTAGGCGGGTGGTCATGAGCTCAGCATTGAGCTCCGGCCGGGCGATCCAGCATTTTTCAATTGCCACCAGCTGCTTACTCCGGCGTGCGTAGAAACCAATCTCTTCACGAAAGCCACGCAACTGTACTCGATTGCGATAATCCCAAATCCGTTCGGCCGGAAGCTCCACCCAGGCCGCCGCGCTAAAATCGAGGCCAACGCGCTCGAGGGCATGTCTCACGCCTTTTTGTTTGGTCTGCCACTGCAGTGGATAGGGAAGGTGCTGCCACTCGCAACCGCCGCAGAGGCTAAATACCGGGCATGGGGGCGTGACCCGGTCGGGAGAGGCGCTGAGGACTTCAAGCACTCGGCCCTCGGCATAACGCTTTTCCTCGTTCACCAGCTCGATCCGCACTTTGTCGCCGGGAGCAGTGAAGGGCACAAAGATCACCCTGCCCGTGGCATCGCGCCCCAGGCCGGCTCCGGAGCGAGCAAGATCGGTGATTTCGAGTTCCATTCCCCCTTATCTTTCCTATCGACTAGGAATGTCAACGTTGGAAAAAACCAAAGGAGCCAGCTTTCGTCGGGGATCACCACTTTTCCCCAAAAGAAAAAGCCGCGGCCTTTGATCCAGGGCCCGCGGCTTCATTTATGCTCTTTTGCTAAAATTTAGTTTCCGCCCATATAACGAACACGCACAGAAGCCATTTCTTCTCCTGGGCTAGATTCGCCGTTTTTTTGCGTCACGTTCACTTCATAGGTGGCCGAGCCTCCTCTGTGTTCGCCGTTGGTCACTTCCACTCTCCAAGTTTCCTGCACCGAAGTTTCCGTATGGTTCATCTCCGTAAGGAATGCATCGATCGCATCTCCAGCACGGCCTTCCATAGTGTTTACCGTGGTAATCGCCAAGTCACGGAAGAGCGCTGCCTTAGGCTCGCCGGCCGAAGCATAGGAAGCGGAAAGGGCTAAGGCTAGGATAAGAAGGGTTTTCATAAAATTCTCCTTTAGGTTAGTGAACTGGCCGTGGCTTTTGATGCGGCCAAAGGCCGGAGGCTAGATACCCGAAAGGGTAGCCATTGGAAAGAGTTATTCTCCAGGGGGAAAATGCGGTAGAACTTCCTGCAAATGAAAGGAACCCTCATTATGAAACAGCTTTTGTTGGTGTGTTTGTCCTTATCCCTATTTTCTTGCGGCTATAACAGCCTCCAAGGCCTGGATGAAGACGTCAAAGCCTCTTGGGCCGAAGTGCAGAACCAATACCAGCGCCGGGCAGATCTCATTCCCAATCTCGTGAGTACCGTGAAAGGTTATGCCACCCACGAGAAAGGTACCCTGGAAGCCGTGGTCAAGGCGCGGGCCGAAGCCACCCAGACCAAGCTCGACGTGAATGGCCTTTCCGATCCCAAGGCCTTCGCTAAATTTGAACAAGCCCAAGGCCAGCTAAGTTCCGCCCTGAGTCGCTTGATGGTGGTGGTGGAGCAATATCCCGCCCTGCGCGCCAATGAAAATTTCCGCGATCTCCAAGCGCAGCTCGAAGGCACGGAAAACCGCATCACGGTGGCCCGCAAGCGCTATATCGACACCGTGGCCGAATACAATAAACAGGTGCGCTTTTTTCCCACCAACCTCACGGCGCGCTTTCTGCTGAGCATGCAGCCGCGAGAGTCTTTCACCGCTAGCACGCCCAATGCCGACAAAGCCCCTGAGGTGAAATTCTAAAGTGCCGCTGCTGATTGCTTTCTTTTTGCTGCCACTTCTCAGCTGGGCCTGGGATGAGAACCTGCAAATTCCGGCTCCAGCTGCAGTGGTGGATGAATTTGGCATTCTCCAGGCGGGAGAAGCAGAGCGGCTCGCCGCCCTCTTGCAGAAAATCAAAACCAATTCCGGCGTGGAAGCTTCCGTCTATATCGCCTCTTCCCTGCGGGAGCGGCCCATTGAAGACTATTCCATCGCCGTGGTGGATCGCTGGAAGCTAGGAAAACAAAAAGAAGACAAAGGCCTGCTCCTGCTCATCGCTCCTAAGGAGCGCAAGATGCGCCTCGAGGTGGGTTATGGACTCGAGGGCGAGATCACCGATGCCCTGAGCCGCCAGGTGCTCGACAATGTGATGCGACCTTTCTTCCGTGAGGGGCGTTATTATGACGGGATCGTGGCCACGTTTTTTGCGCTTCAAGAGAAAGTGCCCTTAGGCCTCGACCAGGCCGATGCTCCTCCCGTGCGCCGTTCTCGGGGCACGCGCATCCCTCCTTATTTGGTGTTTTTGTTTTTTGTCCTGCTTGTGCCTTTAATGATTGTGGTGCGCATTCTCCAAGCCGTGGGAGCGATACGAGGGCCCGCACGCAGCGCTTGGGGCCGCTCAAGCTCTTGGGGCGGAGGCGGTGGC
>JAKFYM010000400.1 GCA_021730855.1 Bdellovibrionales bacterium | reverse complement strand
GAATTGGCCCGCCCAATGCTCTGCGCACACGTAGAATTGATTGAATGGAGGATGAACTAAGATCGAATCAATGCTTTTAGACCAGCAAATTTGCGATAAATTAAACGTCAGTACTAATAGGAACAATTTTGCGAGCTTCACTCGACGCCTCAAATTAGAAATTGGTTTCTGGTAAAGACATTTACGCTGGCGTCAAAGACTGTTCAAGATGTTCGTTTAAGAAATCGTTCAAACTCGCGAAGAAACCAAATGAGAATTGACTAGGCGCCAAGCATCGCACCTCAGCATCCGTCCCCATAGCCTCAGCACGCCCCAGCTCCCCATCCACTCTCCAAACCAGCTCTTACAAATAGGAAATCTACTTGGCAACCCCAGCGCCATTGGTAAGCTAGGCGAATGAAAATCATCTTTCTGTTAGCTTTGCTTCCTTCCCTTACCTTCGCCGCGCGCTCGAAGCTCCCTCCGGATCTGCCACCCGATGTGGAGAGCTCCCACTACCAGGCATTTCTTGGAGTGCAGGGGGTGCTCAGCCTGGCGGATGGCCTCGATAATGTGAAGGATGCGGGGATGCGCAATCTGCTCTGGTTGCAGCACATCAATTCCCTGCGGCCAGCGGGCGATAAACTCTCCTTCACCTCGAAGGATTCGCAGAGGGGAATACCGATCGAGGAGGCCAAGGAATACAATCCCACCCTGATCCAGGGCGACCTCACAAAACTCAAAGCCGAAATGCCCGGCGAGCTCCAAGAAGTGATCTTCTCTGGCAAGGCATTCACCGACACTCCCCCGATTGCGATTCCAGATTATTTGGAATGGGGGCGCAAGCTAGACCGCACCTACCAATCGGCCCTGCGCTGGACCATGATGTCGGGCTGGCTCTCCTATCTAGAGGGCAGGCGGCATGAGGACTTGCGCGGCTGGTATTTTCTCCATCTCTTAGAGGGACGCGCCGAGAAGCTGCGTTCCTTTTCTAGCCTGGAAGAAGCGGAAAGACAAAAACTGCGCAACTGGCTCGTGGGGGTTTGTTTCAACGACACCTCTCGACGCGCCATCACCGACTGCCAAAACACAATCGACCAGCTAATCACCAAGGGTGCAGACCTAGAGGCGTACTACCAGTCGAAGGCTTCGCTCGGGGCGGGGCTTTACGCAAGCCATTTTGCGATCCCTAACTATGTGGGCCGCTCGGAAATTCGTTGGGAAGCGCTCGAGGGCGGAGGCTCTCGCTTGGTGGCTCCTTTCCGCGATCCCGAAAACGCTGCGGTAGCCTCCTTCCTCACCGTCAATATCCAGGACGAATGGAAGTTCGGGGACTGGCACTTAGAGCTGCCCTTGGTGCCGGCCGGGCGACGCATGCCCTATGTGGTGTTTGAGCGCGGAGCCACGCCAAACGTAAATGGCCTCGGTGGGGACCGCATCACGATGAATGCCGAGCAGCCGCTCACGGAGTACGATGCGCAGTGGACCATTCGCCATGAGTACGGGCATGTTTTGGGATTTCCCGACTGCTATGTGGAGTTCTATGAAAGAGAACGTAACGTGATCGTGAACTACCAGATCGACGTGGACAACCTCATGTGCTCGCGCCGTGGCCACATCCAGGAAAAGCATCGCGATGAACTAAAGCGTGTTTACCAGCGCGCGAGTGTGTTTTAGGGTGTAAGAGTCAGGCCCCGGGTGATTTCAGATTCGGTTTTGGTACCACTCATGCGGCGAAATAATTGGAAGTCGACTTCTTTCTGCCGGTGGTAAAAGAGTCGTTGATTGTTAGTGAACGACTTGGGCAAAACCACCAGTTACCCTAGTAGATGATGGGCGCACAACAGGTTCAAATTCGTATCGCTGAGGTACATGAGGCCAATGCTCTTAGCGAGCTAGCCAGTCGATCAAAGTCGTATTGGCCGTATGATGAAGAATATCTTCGACAGTGTCGCAGTGTGCCTCACGTAACCGGTGAGGATATTCAGAAGTGGCCTTTTATCGTCGCCGTCGCACAAGGCAAGCTATGCGGTTTCTCTGCCGTCTGTGAAATTAAAGGTGAAAAAATGCTAGATCACCTTTGGATTGATCCGCTTTACATTGGCTCCGGCCTCGGTCGAACTCTCTTCTTGGAAGCTGTAGACAATGCCAAGAAATTAGGCTGGTCTAGCTTTACTATTGCCTCCGACCCATACGCAGAACCCTTTTATAAAAAAATGGGAGCAAAGCGCATTGGTGAAAGAGAGTCTAAAATAAAAAAAGGATTCTTTTTGCCTTTACTGGAGTTTCGCTTCTCAGAATAGATGTTCCAACACTGGTCACCGCTCACACCCGTGGCCACAATGTATTGATTGTTAGACACCTAACCACGGAAAACGAAATCGATGGGCAAACCTGATAAAATCGCAATCAATCACGACGACTACCAAGCAAAGCACGTAGGTAGAACCTTAGATGGACTTCAGTTTTTTTTGACCACTCCTTTTGAGGCCGCAAATGCGAGCCACAAAGGATGTGAGTACGTTGCCCTTTTCCTATTTGACTCTGAGGGAAACCTAAAAAAATACGAGATTGATCGCCTGGGACCTAGGGAGTCATTAGAGGAAAAACACGAAATTTATAATTCACGGCTAGCCCAACTGGGAAAAATCCACTTTGGTCGTATTGAAATCAAACCATTTTCCGTGAGGAAAGATGGCCTTGAATTTGGATTGATTTTGCGCGAATCAGAAGATGAACAAGGAAGTTTTGTCGCTGAAATGCTGCCCGGCAATTACATGGCGTTTTTTGAGCCATGGGATAGTGGCGAGTACGACACTTAGAAATCTCCTCGTCAAAACCCCTAGCCCCCCTTTCCCATCCATGGCCAAAATAGCACCCCTACCCTCACGGAAAT
>JAKFYM010000142.1 GCA_021730855.1 Bdellovibrionales bacterium | reverse complement strand
AGCCACGATCTCGTCTGGAGAGCCCGTATGCGCCACATTCAGCCCGGAAGCTCCGGCCACGAGCAACTTCCAGCCCGCACTCTTGCGGCGGTCGAAAATGCGCGAAGGGATTCCTCGATCGGCAAGATGGGAGGCTGCCGTGAGCGCCGCGGGGCCGCTGCCAATGATCAGAGCCTTAGGCATTGAGAGTTTTCAGGTAGGCAATGATGTCGGCAGATTCATACATCCACTGCGCGGAACCATCGGATTTGGGAATGCGCAGGCAGGGCACCTGGAGCTTGCCACCGCCCTGAAGCAACTCCTTGCGGTGGGGCTCCTTGGTGGCGTCACGCAGAGGCACCACCACGCCCTCGCTGCGCAGAAAGCGCCGCACTTTCACGCAAAACGGACAAGCCTCAAATTGATAGAGCGACAATTCACTCACTTTCGCCTGCAGGCGCTGCTGTTCTTCGGGGCCACGCGCTTGCGGTGTGGGCGAAAAAGTGGCGTCGAGAAAGAGAATGATTTTGCCGAGGAACCAGCGCACGAATGTCATGAGGGACCTTTAGCATAGTGCCCCTGATACTTCCAAAAGCGCGGTAAAAAGACGGCCGTGAGCAGCACCATCAGAGTGCAGACGATCCCTCCCCCACTGAGGCTAATCGGAATAGAGAATTGCGCAGCCATCCAGCCAGCGCGGGCATTCCCCAGAAGCGGGCCTGACATATAAGAAATCATTTCGATTCCGGAGAGCCGGCCCCGCAGCTCATTCGGCACGCTTTCGTTCCAGATGATGCTGCGAAAAAGGCCACTCATCATATCCGCCCCTCCCGCCAGAGCGAGAAAGAGCAGGGCCACCCAGAGTTGGTCGGTGAGCCCTACGCCAATCATGAACACCGCCCAGAGCAGAGCAGCCACCACCACGCCCCGCCCATGCCGCGAAACACGAGAGGTCCATCCACTAGTGATGGTCATGAGAAGAGCGCCCACGGCCATCGCGGAAAACAGCAAACCGGCCGCCTTTGCGCCGCCCCACTGTTCCGACATCGCCGGGAAAAGCGCCACCGGAAACGCAAACACCATCGCCACAATGTCAATCACATAGGTTCCGATCAACTCCGGCTTGGAAAGAGCATATCGCAAGCCCTCTTTGGCATCTAGCCAAGGGGAGCGCGCGCTCAGTTCAGGATCAGGAATTTTTTTCATCAGGAACAGCGCCACTAGGGCCGCCAGAAAGGTAAAAAAATCGAAAAGATAAGCGCCCTTGACCCCGAACCCCGCGATGAGAATGCCGCCCAAGGCCGGGCCGGCAATGGCACCCACGGTATAACGAAAACTACCAAGCGCCCCCACGGCGGCATAGTCCTTTCGCTCCACCAACTTCTGCGTGAGCGCATCCATCGCGGGCCGATGAAAGCCCACCACCGACTGAAAGAGCGCGACCAAAATAAAGGTGAGCGTGACCGAAGGCTCCGCGCGAAAGGCGTTCAGCGCGAGGCCGAAAATCAAAAGGCTCATCAGGGACTCAGACCAAAGCAGCAGGCGGCGTCGATTCAGGCGATCGGCATAGGTGCCCCCGAGAATTCCGAAAACTAGCACGGGTCCAAGCTGCACGAGTCCCAAAAGACCAACCATCCAATTGTCTTTGGTGAGATCGTAAATCTGGTAAGGCACCGCCACGTAACTGACCATGCTTCCGAGAAAGGAGACGAGCTGGCCAAAAAAGAGTAGGCGGTATTCGCGATTTTCCCGTAGCGGACGCAGATTGAGGAGCATGCCCAAGATTTTAGAGGAGATTGGGGGGGACGCTAGGGATATTTCTCTAAGAGCTGGCCTGTGGGTTCGTAGGCAAGGATGCCGACGGGAGCGGGGCCGAGGCGAGAGGAGGCGTCATAGTGAATCTATGGCGACAAGGAGGAACGAAGGGAGCCGCTCGCCTCCGCAGAGCAAGACCACTTCTAGTTTTGTGCCCGTAGGCTCTGTGTCTTTAGGCCAGTCTTTTTTCGTGCGCGGGGCTTGGGCCTGCTCGTGGGCTGGTGGGAAAGGCGCTTTGGGCGCCGGCGCGCGAGTGCCGGCCAAGCGCGCGGTTCGCGCCGAGCTATAGGGCTGAACGGACTGACAGGTGAAGCCCGACACGGGCCGCTCGCGACTATCCCGATTGCTGGAAATTCCGGAACTTATTGTGAGCAGAGCAAAGGAGCCTAAGGTTCTCGGGTTTGTTGCTGCCTCCTTTGGCGTATTCGACGATGTGGTCGATTTCTAGAGCGTGGCGGCTTGTGCAACGCTTGCCATTCTTTTCGTACTCACATTGGTGGTTGGCTCGCTTCCACACAAAGGCCTGGGTGGCTTTGGGGATATGGCGGGTTCGATTTTCCTGCGCTTGGGGCGCCCTTCGAGGCGGCGCATCATCCGCTTTCAGCACCTTATCTGCGAGGATCTCAATGAGTTTAGCCAGATCTCCCTCATAGTTTTGATGCGCCAGGAGGCCTTTGCATTTTTCCAATTTTTCTAGGAGCTCAGGGCTGGCGTAGAAAGAAAGCTTCACCTTGGCCTCGGGATCATAGCGTTCATTAAGCTTTTTTTCGGCCTCTCGGGTGGTGCAGTCATAAAGGCTTTCGAGCACCTCTTCTTTTTCTGCCTTAGGCACGACTCTCTTTTTCTCTTCCCGACGAAAATGCCCCTGTGCCTCGGCGGCATTGGAGAGCGACACTTTCCCCTCTTTAATTTTTTCGATCACTTCAGGGATTTCTTTCACTAAGCGCATAGCCTCAATCCGTACCTGCGCTTCGGCCGGAGTGTAGAGAAGAAATTCCGTGCAGAAGGCGAAAAGGGAGGAGTAGCCTTCTTCCAAGAAAAGTTTTCTTTTTTCTACTTCCTGTAAGTACAAAAGCACTCGAGTGACGATCAGGCGCTCTTGCCC
>JAKFYM010000257.1 GCA_021730855.1 Bdellovibrionales bacterium | reverse complement strand
ATACATTCATGTCGAGCTCAGGGGTTTGCAAAAGATTAGATTTTTCATCAAACACCCAACCTGCAGAAAAAGTGGCCCTACTGCCCGACTTGAAAAGAAACTCTGTGTCCTTTTCAAACCGCTTGCCTGCATCCGCAAAGGAAATAGTGGAAATAAAAAAGAGTAAGAAAAGAAATTGCGTCATAGCTCACACCCACACGTTTAGAAAATCCAGTATCACTTTAAGGAAGTCGGAATTTTCTAGCAAAGGCGTGGCCGCTTTTCAACTACAATATATTAAAATTATTTATAAAAACCAGGATTAGCGATGGGAGACTGAGTGTCATTCGTCTGAAAAATCGACGAAAATGAAAAAGACTGCATATCATCCAGCAGATTTGCACTAGAACCTAGAGCAACGAAAGCCCTCCCTAACAAATCGGCCCGCTTCGCTTTCCACCCAGTGCGCACCACGAAGCGCCGAGTCAACTAAGGAAGAAAAAACGAAGCCTGGCTTAGTAGACACCAGACAGACAAAGGCGCCCCTTCCCTCACAGAGGCGCGAAGAGGTCTACGGAATTCCCATCCGGATCCCGCACCGAGGCGTATCTCTGCCCCCAGAAAGCATCCCAGGGCGCTGTTTCCCCTTCAAAACCCTCAGAGGTTATTTTCGCATACACCTGGTCTACGTCCTTTGCTGAGTCGCAAAGAAATGCCATCGCCATCCGCTGCCCCACGGGCTTAACCCAGCCTGGTTTCAATTTTTTGATCAGCTCCTCCGAATCGAGCATCACCCGCAATCCACTAGCGGTTTTCGCCTCCACGTGATCCTCGCCTTTTTTCGGATCGGGAAACCTCAACCCAAACAAACGATAAAAACGAATGGATCGCTCTATATTCGTGGCGATAATTCCAATAGCATCCAACTACATATCGCTCCCTTTCCAAAAATCTCTAGGCTCGGGAACGCACTATCTCCTGATTGCGGGAAACGATCAAGAAAGCGACCACGCTGCTTATCCACCCAGCGCGCACCACGAAGCACCGAGTCAACAAAGACAGCACTAGCGAATCTTGGCAAACACTACCCTCACAATCCCTTGCCTGCAGCCTCAGATAGGAGCAAAATTTGCCCAAGGCGAACATGACTTTCTTCCTCAAAGGCTTTCGCGCCATGATCCCGATCACCACTGGAGTGATTCCTTTTGGCGCCGTGATGGGCACGGTGGCAGCCGAGGCCCACTTGAGCCTTTTCCAGTCGACCTCGATGAATATTTTGGTTTTCGCCGGGGCCGCGCAGCTCGCGGCCCTAGAACTCATGACCCAAAACACCACCATAGCCGTGGTGGTGGCCACGGGCCTCATCATCAACCTGCGCTTCCTCCTCTATAGCGCGGCAATGGTGCCGGTCCTGCAGCACTCGCGCCTACCGGTCAAATGGATAAGCGCCTACTTCATGACGGACCAAACCTACGCCGTGATGTCGGCCCACCAGAGCATTCTTAAAACCAGCTCGGATTCCGTTCGTTTTTATCTCGGCGCTTCGACGGCCATGTTCCTAGCCTGGCAGCTATCGGTGATCGGAGGATTCGCCTTCGGCAACTTCGCCCCCGCGAGCTGGGCGCTCGACTATGCCGTGCCGGTCAGCTTCGTGGCCCTGCTGATCCCCACCTTGAGGAACAAAAAATATATCGTGGTGGCCTTATTTTCTTCCGCAGTTTCGCTCCTTTTGAGCTTCCTGCCGTTTCGCCTGGGCTTGATCGCCACGGCTCTGCTCTCCATCGGGCTGGCAGTGTTCCTTTCGCGGAGGCGCGCGTGATTCCTGCAAGCTATTTCTGGCAGAACATCCTGCTGCTGGCTCTAGGCACTTTTTGTATTCGCTTTTCCCTAATCTCCCTCTCCGGCCGAGTGAAAATTTCCGAACGCACCAAGGAACTCTTTTCCTATATCCCGGCGGCCATCCTGCCGGCCTTGGTGGCGCCGATGGTGTTTTTCCACCAAGGCAGCGCGACTTGGCTGCTCGGGAAGGAGCGAGCTCTGGTGCTCATGCTCACGATCGCTGTCTGCGCTTTTACTCGCAGCACCTTGGCTACGATTTTATTTGGACTGGTGGCACTCTATCTGGCGCGGATGGGGTGAGCCAGAGGCAGGCACTGACTTGACCTCACCCCCTCAATTCTCCATCCTCACGGTACAACTTCAGCATATCGGCCAAAACTGAACGGCTATTGTCGTCGGTCCGTGCTCGCAATCCCTTGAGCACGCCTTCGCGATCAGCGGCTGACCTATTTTGGCTTAACTTTTTCTTAAAATTTATCTCGTCCACATGAATCCTGAACCCAACAATGTTCCTTGAAAGAGCCTTAGGATCGGTAAGGTCGTCCGGAATATAAAAGTCCCAGCCACTAGGCCAGTGCCGTTCCACATGCTTGGTTAGTTTTTTTAGGCAGTCCATGATCCCCTCAAAACTCTCTATAAGCTCCACTCTCCCAGTCACGTGCGCTACGGAATAGTTCCAGGTGGGAACATCATTTTCTGCATACCATTTTGGGGTGATGAATGTGTGCGCACCTTGAAAAACGACGGTCACTGGATGCCGCGAAAGCAGTTTCCAATGCGGATTTGCTCTCGCGAGGTGGCCAATCAAAACCAGCTTATCTCCCGCATGCTCTACCGTTAGCGGTAAATGCGAAATAAAAGGCTGCGCCCCGGTGTGGGAAATGACCATTGCAAACGGATACTGGTCCATCAGCTCTGTGGCTTCGTTACTTTTTTCTGCTCTGAATTTTGGAGGGGTATACATCCTACACTCTCTACATGCAGAGCCACAGCAAGCTCAATTTATTTGTTTTGTAAGCGGAAAGAACTGAAGATTGCACTGGTACACTTCGGTGCAATCTTCAGTTCTTTCCGCTTACAAAACAAATAAATTGAGCT
>JAKFYM010000093.1 GCA_021730855.1 Bdellovibrionales bacterium | reverse complement strand
AACGATCTCACAAGGGCGCAGACTTCGGTGCGCACCCTCCAGGCCAAAAGCCTTCAGGAGGAAATCGTCGCCATGGATGCCGCTCAATGCAAGCAGAGCACGATTGACAATCGCAGCGTGCCTGTTTGTGCATTTTACTGGGATGTGCGGGAGGTGACGAATGCACTCAAGATTGAGGTGATCGCCGCTCTTCAGCTGCGCCTGCCGCCTTACTTCCAAGGGGACAATGATTGAGAGCTTTAGTTCTTCTATTTTTGCTTTCCGCTTCGGCACAGGCCGAAGACGAGGCTATTCAGTTGGAGGAGGTGCAGGTCTCTGGCGGTGATGCGGAAGAGATTTTTGTGCCGAATGCGCCGGCCAGGGTGTCGAAAAAGAAAATCGAAATTTTTCAATACACCGATGTGAGTCGCGCCCTCCGGCAAACGCCCGGAGTGTATGTGCGCGAAGAAGATGGCCAGGGCCTGCGCCCGAATATCGGCCTCCGGGGCACGAACCCCGATCGCTCCAAAAAAGTGGTGTTGTTGGAGGATGGAGTGCTCATCGGCCCCGCCCCTTATTCGGCGCCAGCCGCCTACTACACTCCCGAGATGAGCCATATCGAGAGCCTGGAGATCTTCCGCGGATTTGCGGCCATTCCCTACGGCCCTAATTCCATAGGGGGCGTGGTCAATTATCTCTCGCCCACCATTCCGGAAAATCTGGAAGCTAAGGTCACAGCCCAGCGCGGCTCTTTCGCCACCAATAATTTTAAGATTCAGGGTGGGGGGCCGGTGGCGGGGCGCTTGAGTGTCCTGGCCCTAGCGTCCTATCTCGATAGCGATGGCTTTAAGGAGATAGATGGCGGTGGGGACGCTGGCTTTCGCAAGCGCGATCTAGGCTTGCAGTTTCGCCTGCCGCTCTCGGCTGCGGGCCAGAAGGATCATCGCCTCAGCCTACGGCTTGGGTATTCCGATGAACTATCGCGCGAGACCTATGTGGGCCTTTCGGCGGCCGATTTTCAATTCAAGCCCTACCGCCGCTACCTCACCACCAACAAAGACAATATGCGCTGGGACCATAGCAAGCTGCAGCTCGAGCATCTGCTCCAGCTGAGTGAAAATGGACTCTTACGCACCACTGCCTACCGTCATGATTTCCACCGTGTTTGGTATCGACTGGATCGTTTCCATGGCACCAATCCCACCTCCCTTCATGAAATCCTAAAAATTCCCTTTGGCACCAACCAGGCATTTTACGATATTTTGAGCGGCAGCGCTGATTCTTCGACCTTGGGGAACACCGGCCAGCTGCGGGTGGCGAGCAATGACCGCACCTTTGTGAGCCAAGGCTTGCAGACAAAATATTTCGATGCCTTCGCCACCGGTCCTTTCGAGCATAGCCTCGAGCTAGGCGCGCTCCTGCATTACGACGAGATCGAAAGAAATCATACCTACGATGTTTACCAAGTGGAGAATCGCCAGTTTCTGCCCACGGCGAGCATGGGGATCAGAGACGCCAAGAACAAAGATTCCGCCAATGCACGCACGCTTTCTTTTCAGGACAATGCCACTTTAGGCCCCGTGGTGTTCACCGCGGCGGGGCGCTACGAAAATGTCTCCTTCCAATCGCTAGACCATGTCACGGGCTTAGAGACCAGGCGTAAGGACGATGTTTTTGTGCCGGGCGCGGGCATTTTGGTGAAAGCCAGTGATCATGTTTCGAGTCGTTTTTCTTGGAACAAAGCCGTGACCATTGCCGGCCTCGATGCGGCCGGGGGAAATAGGCGGGAAGAGGCCGATAATTTCGAGCTTGGAGCTAAGTACTTCCATCCCGGGCTGGACCAGATGCTAGACCTCACCGGCTTCTGGAACAAATACCGTAATATTACCGGTACCTGCACGGCCCCGAGTGGTTGCGTGGCCAATGGGATCGACCTGCAGTTCAGCGGTGGCCGCGCGCGGGTGCTGGGCGTGGAAGCCAGTGCCGCCCAGGGCATCTCGCTTGGCAAAGTGCGCTTGCCGGTGGGCGTGAATCTCACCTGGATCCAAGGCACTTTCGAGAGCTCTTTCCATTCGCAAAATCCGGATTGGGGCATGGGTTTGGTGAACAAGGGGGATCCTTTGCCTTATGTGCCTCGCCTTCAGTATGCGCTCTCGCTGGGCATGGAATACAAAAAATTCCAGCAGGAGTTCGCCATCGTCTACCAAACAAAGATGGTGGACCAGGCGGTACAGAACCTGCGTGCGGAAGTGCCTCCTTATGGGATCGTGGATTGGTCGGCGCGTTTTCAGTTCAGCAAAAGGGCTTCGCTCTTTGGCAAGGCCGACAATCTCTTGGGCAAAGAGTATTTGGTTTCGTACCGCCCCTATGGAGCACGCCCCGGCAAGCCGCGCTCCTTCCTAATCGGATTTTCTTATGGGATTTAGCGAGCGTTTTAGCCTCTGGGTGGATCGTTTTCTCACGCCGATCGATGATCCCGGCTCGCGCCTATTTCACTGGAATATCCTGGCCACGCTGGCACTCTTGCTGCTCTTTGTGGCCTTTTCCGAAGGGTTTGCTCTCTCAAAACTGTGGCGGAGCTTGCAAAAATCTGTCTTTCGCAAACGCTATTGGTGGAACCGCTCCACCAAGGTCGACTACAAAATCTACGCCCTCAATTCTGTGCTAAAAATCTTTCTTTTCCTGCCATTCCTGGACCTTGGTTATTTTTTCGCCACCAAAACGGCACGCACCCTGCTCGGCCTCTATGGAGATTTTCCCGCCTATGAGGCCACCTGGCCGCGGCTCTTGCTGGTCACCCTAGCGGCTTTTGCCTTCGATGATTTTTTGCGTTTCTTTCATCATCTCTTGATGCACAAAGTCCCTTTCCTTTGGCGCTTCCATCGCGTGCACCATTCCGCTCGCGTGCTCACGCCGATCACGCTCTACCGCGCCCACCCCT
>JAKFYM010000406.1 GCA_021730855.1 Bdellovibrionales bacterium | reverse complement strand
CTGTAGTGCCCACCAAATAAAAAGCCCCGCGAAAGCGGGGTTTTTTATTTGGTGATTCAGAATACTGTAGACCGTTAACTGTCTACGGAATTCTGACTGTATTCAGTATTCAGAATTCAGTATTCAGAATTCAGAATTCGTCGTGTCCTGTTCTGGACTTAAAGCGAGAGCGCTTCCTACGAATAAGCTCTAAATAAAATCTTCTGGTTGTGGGATAATCTCCGAGGAGGTGCCCTATGCTGGTTCTTGGCAATCTAATTGCGCTCCTGCTTTTGAGCTTTGTGTCCACTAAGCCCGCCACGGAAACTAGGGCGCTTGAAGCTTTGCTCCAGAAGCCTATTCTGCAACAAATGGTCGCAGCAGGAGATCTGCTTGGCCTCGAGCGGGAACTAGAACGAATGCTGGGGGAGGGAATGAGCTTTCTGCCAGCCACCTTTGCCCCCTACTTTTCCGCCTATGTTTTGGGCCGAGCCCTGCTCTCCCTGCCCCTGGAAGCGCAAACCGTGGAGGCCGGGCAGCTGGTGGAAAAGGGCATCCTTCGCAAGCTCAACGTGAACCACCGCATCGCGCCCCGCTTGCTTTCGTTTGTCCTCGAGGCGGCCAAACGGCAGGAGTTCGATTCTAGAGCTTTGCGGCAAGAGCTTGGGCAGATCGACAAGCATTTGAACCAGGTTCTGGGGCAGATCGAATCTCCAGACGCCGACGCACTTTCGGCCTTGCCCCGACGGTGATAGTTAGGGGCTATGCAGGTGCCGCAATACCAAGAAAAACTGCCGGAGCTAGAGGCCTACCTTGTGGGTCACTGGCTCACGGACTTTGCCAATTTTTCCGCCTTCGTGTTCCAGAGTATGCCCGCCATCAACTGGACGGGTTTCTATCTAAGCGATGATCAGTCCCTGAAGCTCGGGCCTTTTGCTGGCAAGCCCGCCTGCACTGAAATTCGTTTTGGCCGCGGGGTTTGTGGGACGGCTTTTTCCGAACAAAGGCCCCTCTTGGTGCCCGATGTGGTGGCCTTCCCCGGCCATATTGCCTGCGACTCGGCCTCTCGCTCGGAGATGGTGATTCCGCTCGCTCAGGCAGGAAAGTGGTTTGGCGTCTTTGACCTGGATTCCCCAGATTTGGAGCGCTTTGGCCCCGAGGATCTGGCGGGCGTGCAATTATGGTTGCGGGCATTGCTGGAAAAAGTGCCGGTGGCACAAGTGGCGCGGCGGCCTTGGTCAGGGTAGGGCGCCCAAGGGTGTGAAGTAAATGCTGGAAATCTCATCAGATTTATAAAGATTTGGTGTTTAGCTCGGGCCTCTCGAGCCTGGGTTTGCAAGGTCTATAAATGTCGCCGGTGGAGTCCATGCGATCGAGGCTCGTAGCGTCAATTTTGTGGACTGCATTTGTCGGGCATGATATTCCTCCAGCAACAATTGGAAATTCTTTATGACGCTCTTTCTTCTACTGAACGCCGTTCTCGCTTTTGCCGGAGACCCAATCTCGGTGGAAATCCATGGAATCCCTGCGCAAAAACTTTTAGCCGCCGCTCCCGATTTTCAGACCGAAGATGGGATCGTGAGCATCCGCTGTGATGCCGTCACTGTGAGCTGTACCTTGACCATTCTCGACTCCGAGGATGAAACCAAAGTGAGAGTGGGCGAAGACTACGGGAAGATCTATCGCCACGCTTATTTCTTCACCAGTGTCGATGCCCAACGTTTCTATGAACCTTTGGACGTGAAAATCCACCTGGTAGGGGGCCACAATCACTTCAAATACCTCACGGCTGAGGACGGTAGCTTCCGCATCAAGTGCGCGAGGAGCTCCATCCCCAATGGCAATCCCTATTCCTGCCAATTCTCCGTGCTTCTGCCTCAATAAATCATGGGCCTTAGCAAACACTTTCCCACTCTGCTGCTCACGGACAGGCTTGGCTTGGGCAAGGCCTTTCAGCGCCAGCTAAAACTCGAGATCGAAGATTTGCAGGAGCTAGACGGTGCGGGGCGTGAGTGGTCGCGGCAGCACTATCGGAATGGGTTCACCTCCTATGCTTCCGCCAATGAGCTGCAGAAATTTTCTCCCACCTTTGCCCAGCTCGAACGGCAGATCGATCGTCACGTGGCGCGTTTTGTGCGCGCGCTGGACTATAATTTGGGTGGGCGCCCGCTGCGCATGAAAAAATGCTGGGTGAACGTGATGCCGCCCAATACCCACCATGGCCTGCACCTGCATCCATTGGCAGTGGTGAGCGGCACTTACTATGTGGACATGCCCAAGGGCGCCAGCGCGATCAAGTGGGAAGATCCCCGCCTCGCCCATTTCATGCACGCTCCACCGCGCAAGAATCCAGAGCGTGCGTACAATCGGCAGTTTGTAGAATATGCTGCAAAGTCTGGCGATCTCGTGCTTTTTGAGAGTTGGCTGCGCCACGAAGTGCCCTTGCACACGGCCAAGCAATCGCGCGTGAGCATCAGCTTCAACTACGACTGGGAATAAACCTTCGTGCCCTTTGTTGGGCGTACGCGAGGCCGTACTCGATTTCCTCGCGGCGCAGAAAGAGCAAGTACAAAGCCAGCATCATGAAACCGAAGCTCGGAAGGTTCATGAACAAAAAGATCCCGATATGCATGAGCAGGCCAAAAAAGAGCATGGGCAACCGCAGGCGCGGCACCCAGATCAGCACCGGGAAGTACACCTCCCAGGCAAGCACGATATAGACGCCGACAGCGAGCAGAACGGGAGCGTGGGCGACGAAACTCATGTCCCAACGTTGCATGGTTCCCATCGAGAGCACATCCCATAAGGCCGAGCCATTCCACCAGCGCGTGCCTTTGAGCTTTTCCATCCCGGAGTATCCATAAATAACACATATTTGGACCTGCATCAGACGCCAAGCGATGTGTGAACGTAGGGACTGGGTCTTGCGTGCGAGGCCGAATTTTGCGTCGAGGGAAAAA
>JAKFYM010000059.1 GCA_021730855.1 Bdellovibrionales bacterium | reverse complement strand
GGGCGTGGCGAAAGTGGGCATGGGGATCGGCGTGAACTCGGGCCTCGCGGTGGTGGGAAACTTGGGTTCGTCCCACTTGATGAACTATACGGTGATCGGGGATTCCATCAACACGGCCCAGCGCCTGGAGTCTAAGGCCAAGGCCGGCGAGATCTGGATGGCTGAGGGCATGTATTCTTTTGTGACGGGAAAAATCCCCAAGCCCGAACGCAAGGAATGCACGATCCGCCTCAAGGGCAAAGACAAGACGATGGATGCCTATGTGTATCGGCCGCTGGCTTATTGAGGGAGCGTGGGTTTGGGGCCAGCGCTTCGAAAGCTACTTCAAGGCTTCTGCAGCACTCGAGTTTTTTCGGCCTCAAACTCTTCCCGTGAAAGCGCGCCGCGCTCGAATAGTCCCTGCAAGCGCTCGAGTTCGGTGATTTTGTCGGTGCCCGCTGGGCTTGGCGCGGGTAATCCAAAAACTTCGCGCACGGAGCCCATCCAGGCGTCGAAGGCGGGAATGTTGATCACTCCAGGCACCACTATGGTATCCGCCACCAAATCATGCAGGGCCTGCTTTTTGGGAGTGAAAAGGGCGAGCAGGTGCGGAAGAGAAAGGAAACAGGAGGAAAGCAACTTCAGCAAAGTGCGCACCGCCGAAGCGCGGAAGGAAATGCGTCCGCCTTGCATATCAGTCACTTGGATGCCCATGATTTTTTTGCCAATGGTGGCGCGCATGGCGGAAGCTTCGAAAAAAGGAGCGTAGAGCAACCAGAGCAAGAGGGTGCTGACCACAGGAACCACCGCATTCAGCAGGATCGCGGGCAACAGCAGGATCAGAGCATCCAGCAGCACGGCGGCCAACCGACGTAGAAAGGAAGCATAGGGCGAGGGTTGGGGAATAGAAGTAGCAATCTCCATTATTTTCTCCTGAATTTATTGAAGCACAGCTTGCAAAATTTCGCGCACGTCCTGTTTTAGCCCAGGAAGCGCAGCGGTGACCACTTCTTTAATTTTCACAGCCGGCACGGCATAGGAGAGCTCGTCCCACACCTTGTCATCCTGCCTGCGGAAAAGGCCGGTTAGGAAATCGCTGCTGCCTGCTTCGCGGCTTTTCGGGATGCGCCCCGTCCAGATAATGCCCACCACATCGCTGCTGGCGCGGTCCACAATGGCGGAGCCAGAATCGCCATGGGAGACATCGCAGCCCAGGGCAAAGCTCCAGGCTTTGTAGCTGCCGGGATTGAGGCGGTCAGGGTCCGCCATGAGGCGATGCGCGCCTTCGCCGGAAAACACATAGCAGTCACTGTCCTGATTGCCCATGAGTTGGCCGCGATTGTTCCCGGCCACCCCAAAGCCGATCGTGATCAATTCCTCCCCGGCCACCACATCCTGGTGGAAACGAAAGTTTGCGCCCACGGGAGCAAGCTTCTCGGCGTCGGCGGGCTTGCTAAACTGAATCGTAAAAAGCGAAAGGTCGATTTCCGGCCAGGTGCCGAGGAATTTTTCGCACTGAGCAGTCACGTCGAGGAGGGGAAAGGTCACGCGCCCGCGACAGCTCCAGGAAGAGGGATAGACGTGGTGGTTCGTGGCCATCACGTGCACGCCGTTGAATACGCCTAAATAAAATCCAGTGGCACCACTCACCTTCGCGGTGGCCAGGGCCGCGCGCTGGAAGGCCGGAGTTTCGGCCCGGAGGGAATCGAGGGTCACAGGCTTCTTCCCCCACTCATCGCCGAGACGGTATTCTTCCGTGCCTCGAAGATCGAGAAGGCCGATCCCGAACTTTTCGGGCTCCGGCCCTGGCAGGGGCAATAGGGCATAGCCGGAAATGGGTAAAAAGAGGCCTAGGAATAAGAAAAAACGCATGCGGTGCTCCCTCCAGAGCCGTTCATTGTCTTCCGGCCGCGAAAATTTTACTTCAGACAATGCCTGACAATACCGAATAACCGGTATGCGCACCTTTTACTTGGCCATTTGCGTTTTATTTTTGAGTCTAGTCTCGCTTCCGATCTTGGCGGGAGAGCTGCAGTTATTCCGCTGGAATACGGGGTATCGAGCCGAGACCACCCCCACCCTGACGATGAAGGTGACGGACAAGGAGCTAGAGGAGTTTCTACGATCGCAGAGATTGCCTAAAGAGGGGCAACACAGCGCAGGTCTTTATACGGGTTGTTATATGGCCGTTTACGATCGGCAAAAAGAGGGACGTAAGCTGGCGAGCAATGTAGGTTCTATCCAACCCAAGAGCGAAGTGCATCGGGTGTGTGTGCCTTATCCGCGGGTGGAGAAATAAGACGCGGAAGTGGAGCGGGGCGCGAGCGAGCGGTTACGCGAGGCGTAACCGATGCGGAGCGCGGGCGCCTGGGGTGAGTGCTAAAACTCTTGATCGCAGTGGCAGTCAGAGGACTAGTGCTTTAATCAGTACCGAGATAGCCGAGAATCAGGCTGACCATGTCATTCATCGCGGTTCGGTTTAAGTTATGTCCAGCCTCATAATATCTTATGCTTACATTCAAAGAAGGTTTCTTAGCTGCCGCCTGTATCGCATTCCACTTTTCGATGTCTCGAATGGCCTTGGTTGATACGTTCTTATCATTCAGCCCCTGAAAAATTTGAATGTTCAATTGTGGAGCCTCGACTGCAAGGCTTTTCATAACGTCATTTAATGGCTTCGCAGCAAATGCAGCAGCCAAATATCTATAAGAAACCGATCCCCAAGATCTCAGATATTTGTCGTCCTTTCGATGATAGGCGTCCCAAAACTTCTTTGCTTCTTTTTTTGATAGTTGAGAAGAGACGACTTTTTTGAAAGGCTCCAAGGGCACCCCACTCAGTAGAATCAATTTTATTTTCTGGAGAATTTCCTCTTTGCTCTGGGCGAGCTTTTGGAGCATAGACATCGCGACGATTGCTCCCTCGCTATGTCCATTGATGAAAATTCGATCGTTAAATTTCAGGTCCTTAACGTTCACCGCCCATTTCAGAGCCGCTTC
>JAKFYM010000342.1 GCA_021730855.1 Bdellovibrionales bacterium | reverse complement strand
AACTCAATAGGTTTACGCCGGTAGGTGAACACATTGTCGGCGATAAAACAGATATCTTTGACGTGATCCAGGTGCGAGTGACTGATGAAGATGGTGTCGATCTTGCGCTGCTCTTGCAAACTAAGCGCACTGGCGGCCGAGCCAGCATCAATGAGAATATTCTGGTTGATCAGGAAACTTGTGGTTTGGAAGCCCGGAGCCACTCCCCCATCGCCACCGAGCACGCGAATTTTCAAGTGCCACCTGCGTCTTTCTTCTGCTTCTTTCCCATCCGTTCCATCTTAAAAGCTCTAATGAAAGCGTCAACGACTTTCTCATCAAATTGAGTGCCACGATTTTTCACGATCTCGGTGAACGCCACTTCGTACGCAAGCCCCTTGCGATAAGGACGCGTGGAAGTCATTGCATCAAAGGTGTCGGCCACGCTGATGATACGGGCCACGCGCGGGATCTCTTCACCCTTAAGACCGAGCGGGTAGCCCAAACCATCCGGGCGCTCATGGTGGTAACGCATTCCGTCGGTGATGGTTTTGAGCGATTGCACATGCCCAAGGATACGATAGCCAAGCTCGGGATGCTCTTTCATATGCTCCCATTCCTGGGGCTCGAGCGCGGATTGTTTTTTTAACACCTTATCGTCAATCCCGATCTTGCCAATGTCGTGCAGGATGGCGCTCAGGCGCACTTCCTCGACCTCGTCCTTGCTCAATCCCATATGTTTAGCGATCAGCACCGAGAAGAGCGCCACGCGCTTGGTATGCCCACCTGTGTACCTATCCTTGGCCTCAATCGCGGTGGCCAGGGCCATCACGGTCTCGTGGAACTGGGCGCGGAGGTTCTGGTAGAGAAGGGCGTTTTCCACGGCGATCGCCACCTGGTGGGAAAGCGTCTCGAGCAGGCGCTGGTCGGCCTTGGTGAAGCTGCCTTGGTCTTTGTTGAGCGCCTGGAGCACGCCCAGAAGGCGGCTGCGGCTCAAAATGGGCACACAAATCATGTTCTTGGTGTGGAATCGATTTTTCTGGTCGGCCTGTTTGTAGTGCCGCTTCTCCTTGCCCACTTCATTGACGAGCATCGAAGCGCGTTTCATGGCCACAGTGCCGGCAATCGAGCTCTCGTCCACCTTCAAACGAATTTCTTTCAGCTGCTCACTGGCCACCGCGCCCACGATGGTTTCGAAGTATAACTCGTTTTTCTCCGTGTCGAGGAGGTAGAGGGTGGCACCCTCGCAATCCAGCAGTTTGCAGGTGGCCTTCATCGCCAACTCGCGCACGCGGCTCGCGTCGAGCGTAGAATTGAGGATCGAGCTGAATTCCATCAGCTGCTCGAGCTGCCCAGTATAGCGCTCGGCCTTTTTGATCAAACCGGCCAGTTCTTTTTCCAGCGACTTCGCATCCCGTGAAAAACCCTTGGCACCCTTCTTGACCGCTTCTTGAAGATGGTCCTGCAAATGGTGAAAGTCTTCACTGATGGTGGTTTTTCTAAGCATCCTTTGCCCTCACTTGGAACTCAGTTTCCAAATCCCATCCCAATCCTTGGGACGCTCCCGCAGCTCGTTCAAACGCTCGAGAAATACTTTGCTGGGGGCATCATCGGCCTTGAGCGCGAGGCAGGTGCCGAAGGCAGCGCGCGCTTCGTCCCATTTTCCTTCGCGATACCGCTCCAGGCCCTGCGAAAAGGCATGCAACCACTCTTCGTGCTCCGGTCTATGGGTGGCGGCGGCGAGAAGTTCCAGCACCTCCACGGCCTCATGGCGGCCCTTTACCTGCACGCGATCCAAGGGGCGAAAGAGAAAATTCGGGCCAGCGGCGGCGGCGGTGGCGGCGCTGACGGCGATCTTCGTGCCATAAACATTATTTACCCCTTCGAGCCGGCTCGCGAGGTTCACGTTATCGCCCATCACGGTATAACTGAACACCTGGTCACTGCCCATATTGCCCACCGCCATCGTGCCGGTATGCAGGCCGATGCGCATGCCCAGGGAAATTTTATGCTTCTCTAGCCATTCACGATTGAGCGCTTCCAGCTCCTGCACCATCTCGAGTGCCGTCTGGCAAGCATGCGTGGCGTGATCGGGGAGATCCAGGGGCGCGCCCCAGAAACACATCACGGCATCGCCCATATATTTGTCGAGGGTGCCTTTGTTGCGCAGGATGATGCCGGTCATGCGCGTGAAATACTCATTGAGGAGCTGAGTAAGCGTGGCGGCGTCCATCTGCTCGGAGAGGGTCGTGAAGCCCACGAGATCGCAGAACATCACGGTGAGCTCTTTCTTTTGCCCGCCGAGGCGCAGCTTCGACTGGTCTTTCAGGATCTCCTCCACCACGGGGCCGGAGACGTAGCGCGAGAAAGCCGTGCGCACCAATTCCTTCTCCTTGGCCTCGGTGAAATAACGGTAAAGTACCCCGGCAAAAAGCATGGTCACGCAGGAAAAGGTGGGCAAGAGCGTGGGGATCACGATGCCTTTTTCGAAAAAGAATTTCTGGGCGCACACCTGGAAGACCGTGAGCAGGACGACGGTCAGGAGAAAAGCGAGCAAAGGGTGCAAGCGACGCACTAGCCACGACATCGAAAGGCAGAGGGCGAGGAGAAATCCGTAGCCAAACAGAAAATACCTTTGGTCCTTCTGCATGAAATGGCGGGAAAGAATATTGCTCGCCATCGTGGCATGCACTTCCACTCCCGGATAGTCGCGCGCGAAGGGATTGGCGCGAATATCTTTGAGGCCCTGAGCCGTGACGCCGACAAAAATAATTTTCCCCTGGAGCAATTCCTTAGCCACCTTGCCGTTCACCACATCGGCGAATTCATAGTAAGGAAATTTATGCGGCCCCCCGTGGTAGCGCACAAGGAAGCTGCCGTTCGGCAAGAGCGGCACTTCCATGCGGCCCTGGCGTTCGCGGTCCTGAATCCTGAGGCCGCCCTCGCCCGTGAGCGCCGGCACCACATCGAGGTAACGGGCGGTGGCCCAGGTGGCAAGCGAACCG
>JAKFYM010000240.1 GCA_021730855.1 Bdellovibrionales bacterium | reverse complement strand
GTTCGAGATATTTTTTCTGCATCTCTTCGGAGATCTTCATTTCAAAACCCATTTTCTGTGCTCCTTCCTTTTCCTACCACGCGGCATGACGCGCGCCAAACAACCTAGAGCAAATTGCGCCTTTTGCCACAGATTTTGGGGCGAAAAAGGACCATTCCTAAGTGAGATGGTCTAAGAATCGCGCCTGTGCGGGGAAAAGAAGATGGCATTAGGTTTGCTCTACTTTTTTGAACAGATCGTGCAGAAACAAAATTTTAACGACCCCCAAAACGAAAACCAAGGAGAATATATGCAAAACGCAAATCCCGTAAACTCTAACCCTTCCGAGAAACAGTCTGACCAAAAGTGGACTGGCAAATCACAAATCGAGCGCGGTATCTCGGACCTGAAAGATATCAAAAACCTCGATATGGACGACTTGAAGTCGGCAGCTACCAATATCACTGGCCGCGTTCGTGATCTCTCGTCGGATCTGATGACGGACACCGTGGGCTTCGTGAAGCGCTACCCCGTGAGCTCGGCCGTGGGCCTCGCCGCTGTGGGCTTCCTAGCCGGTATGGTAACGGCTCGTAGAAAATAGAGCTTACGCTATTCGAAGCATTGGGGCAGATCTCTCTATTGAGGGATTCTGCCCCAGTTCCTCTTTTACAAATGGAGAAAATATGAAAAATTTATTGTGGATGCTTGCCTCAAACGCCCTCCGGCAAATGCTTTTCCCGAATGTCGTTTCCACCTCCGCGGCTCCTATAGAATCTCCTACGAGCTTCATTGTGAAAGACTTAACAAAGCGCTATGCGGCTCTGGTGATTGCGGGCCTCGTCTGTAGCCTATACTTCGTGATTGGAACTGTTGTGGCCATCAGTGCGCTGGCCGCTTCATACGATAGAAATGGTTTTGTGGCGGTGGGCGCCCTCTTTTATACGGGACTCGTATTTTCTCTGGCCTCGGCCGGAACTTTCGCAGCATTTTATTGGCGCGCGAAAAAAGGCCAACGGGAAGAAAAGGTCGTCGTCGAAACTCGCCCCCTTCCCGCCCCCCAAATGGGAATCATGCAAGTGCTGGAGCCCGTTCTTTCCGGTTTGGTTGCCGGCTTGGTGAGCAACCGTGTGGGCAAGCGCGCTGCCGAGAAAGCCATTGAAGAAAGTCACTATCAACATCGCAATCATCGCAGCGCCAGCTAAATAACTTAGAAAACGAAAGGAGAAACAAGGATGTCGGATCCTAAGCGTTGGCCATTTCCCCCGATTAGCCGAAAATTTCTTCTCGCTATCGGAATTTTTCTGGTGGTGGTGGCATTCCTGCCATTTTTAGGAGTGATGGCAATGGCAGCCATCTTCGCTTTTGGCTTGGAACTGCCCCTGCGTTCCCTCACGCAGCGATTTGGGGCGCGCAAGCGCTCAGTCTTCGTGAATCTCACTATGGTGGTGGTAGCGATCGCTATCATCTTTCCCTCTCTCTTTTTTGGTTTTCGGGTCTACAACGCTTTTTTCGGAGCCAAGGGCGGCTCGCAGTCCGTAGTTTCTTCGTCGACAGTCAAGAACCTGACTTCGGCCTACACTCGTGTGGAGGCCTCCCTCGCCAGATATGGGGTGACCGCAAAGGTTTTTGATAACCCTGAAGAAGCCCAAGCGAATCTTCGCGAGGCGGCCACCAGCATGGGCAATAAAGCACTGGCGGTGCTTTCAGGAGCCGTCACGGCTCTGCCGGAATTTGTCCTCCTGTTATTTGTCTTTTCGCTCTTCCTTTGGCTCTTTCTTGCCAAGGCCGCGGCCATCAAGCGGCAGGTCCTTGGGCTGGAGCTGATGCGCCCCCCGGAGCTCAACGAAACGGTGCGCATCCTGCAGACTTGCTCCTATGACGTGATTGTTTCCAACCTGGCTGTGGGCGCGATGCAAGCGAGCATTGTCACCGCGGGCGCGTGGTTCACGGGCTATCGCGAAGCCTTTCTTATTTTTCTCGTCACCTTTATTTTTTCTTATATACCGGTGATCGGAGCGGCCCCGGTGGCACTAGCCTTAGGGGTGTTGAGTCTCATCAACGACGACTATGGCGGAGCCATCGCCCTCGGCGTGGTGGCCTTGATCGCAGGCACGGCCGATAATCTGGCGCGTCCCTACTTTATTTCCAATTCCGAAAACGAAGTGCACCCGATCGTGATCCTGGTGGCAATCCTGGGGGCTCTGGTGATTTTTGGATTGAAGGGGCTCTTCTTGGGGCCGGTATTTGTGACGGCCACCGTGGCGATGCTGAAGGGAAGAGCGGCAGCGAAACAAGAGAAGGCGGTTCCGCTTTCCTCCACAGCCAGCAAAAAAGTCAAAGACGCGAGCTAACGATTCCGCACTGAATCCGAGAGCTCGTTTTTATCCCGCGTCTGGGCAGGAAAATGCTCGGCTAATTTCTCGCCAATCTCGCGAATTACCTCAGCCATGGCTTTGCCACCCTCGCCAGAAGCCAGGCCCTTCGTGATTTTCTCCACTTCTTCCTTCCAGTATTCCTTGCCCACTTTTTCGTGAATGCCTCGATCGGCGAGGATTTCCACGCGATGCTCGAGGGCAGAGATAAAAACCAAAACACCGGTGCGATCTTTGGTTTCATGCAAGCCGTTGAGGGCAAAAGAGGCCAGGGCTGTTTCATGCACCTCGGCGGCTAGCCTTTCTTTGCCCAGCAGAAAACGCACCACGGCCGGCACTAGGCCCAACAGCCAACCGCAAAGAAAGCCCGCTGCCTGAAAGAGGAAGACAACGGGGAGGGTAAAAGAGAAGGGATGGTTGTGGTAGCCGTACCAGGCAAGGCCACTAGCGATCAGCAGGCCAAAGGTGCCCAGGAGAAAGCCGCACCAAGCATAGTTCCCACTGGCTTTCATCACCACGGGCACGATCTCGCCAGAGGTTTTGGCTTCGGCCTCTTTCACGGCAGCTTCGATGGACTCTAATTCTGCTTTGGAAAAAATCATAAGCACCTCACCAAGACGACGACGAACCGCCGCCTCCAAAGCCACCACCGCCCCCACCCCAGGAAGA
>JAKFYM010000060.1 GCA_021730855.1 Bdellovibrionales bacterium | reverse complement strand
CCGATCTCCTGGTGCTGCGCCACTCTAGCTCCGGCGCGCCCCAGCTCCTCGTGAAACACCTGCGCATCCCCGTGATCAATGCGGGTGATGGCTTCCATGAGCACCCCACCCAAGCCCTGCTCGACGCGATGACGATCGAGGACCAATTTGGCAAGATCCAAGGCCTGCGCGTGACCATCGTGGGCGACATTGCCCACTCGCGGGTGGCGCGCTCCAATGTGCATCTTCTGCGTAAGTTGGGCGCGAAAATCACCGTCTGCGGCCCGCCCACGCTGATCCCCCCGCATATGGAAAACCTCGGAGTGGCCACCTCTTTTCGCCTGCAGGAGGCGATCGAGGATGCGGATGTGGTGATGATGCTGAGGATCCAGCTCGAGCGCCAGAACGACAAACAGATTCCATCGACCAACGAATACTTTCGCTTCTTCGGCCTGCACCAGGAGAGCATCCGCACGCTGAAGGCCAAGGCCATCATCATGCATCCTGGCCCCCTGAACCGCGGAGTGGAAATCTCCCCCGAAGTGGCCGATGGGGAGCATTCGGTGATCTTGAACCAGGTGACGAATGGCGTGGCGATCCGCATGGCGGTGCTTACGGTGCTCTCCGGGAGGACACTATGAAAAAAGCCTCCGCGCATTCGGTGTACGTGACGAACGCCCACCTGATCGACCCTCTTTTGAAATGGAACGACCTCGCCGATCTGCTCGTGGAAAACGGACGCGTGACGGCCGTGGACAAGCTGGGCTCGCTAAAAGCGAAAGCGAAGGGTTTGGCCACCGTGGATGCCCAGGGCGCCTTCCTTGCGCCGGGTTTTGTGGACCTCAACTGCGCAATCCATGAGCCCGGAGCCGAACATATCGAGAGCTTCGCCACCGCCTCCCATGCCGCCGCGTCCGGAGGATTCACCACCCTCCTCGCAAAACCGGCGGTGGATCCCGTGAATGACAATGCCTTCATGACCGATTTCGTGCTCCGCCGTGCGCGCGAAAATGCGCTTGTGCGCATCGTGCCGATGGGGGCCTTGAGCGCCGGCCGCGAAGGAAAAAAACTGGCCGAGATCGGTGGCATGGCCGCGGCCGGGGCCAGGGCGATTGGCGATGGAATTGCGGTGACCGACACCTACCTCATGCGCAAGGCGCTCGAGTACACACGCGCTTTTAATCTCCCGATCTTTTCCTTTCCCGAAGACCGCCTACTCACCGGCCAGGGCGTGATGAACGAAGGCTGGAACTCCAACCGCCTCGGCCTGCGCGGCATCCCTCCGGCGGCGGAAGAGATCCAGGTTTCCCGCGATATCGTGCTCGCCCGCCACACCAAGGGGCGGCTGCACCTGCAGCCGGTGAGCACCAAGGGCTCGATCGCCGCCATTCGCCGGGCGAAGGAGGAGGGCTTGGCTTTTACCGCCGAAACCAATCCACCCTATTTCACCCTCACCTCCGATGCGATCGCCACCTATGATGCGAATTTTAAATGCTTTCCGCCCCTGCGCTCAGAAGAGGACGTGGAGGCCGTGATCGAGGCCCTTGCCGATGGCACCCTCGATGTGGTGGCCAGTGGGCATAGCCCGCAAAGCCGCTCCTCTAAGGAGCAAGCTTTTGAACATGCCAGCGCCGGCATGATCGGCCTCGAAAGCGCTTTTCCTCTGACCCTCGAACTTGTGCGAAAAAAGCAAATCTCGGCCTCGCGTATGGTAGAACTCCTAAGCAGCGCCCCAGCCAAGATCCTGGGCCTCCTCGGAGAGGTAGGCACCCTGCGGCCGGGGGCGCAGGCGGATTTTGTGCTCTTTGATCCGCGCAAGAAATTTGAATTTGGCCTCGGCACGATCTTCAGCGCCTCCCGCAACAGTCCCTTCCTGGGCCGGGAAATGCACGGGCTCGTGCTCGCCACCTACGTGGCCGGCCGGCTTGTATTTGAACGAAAGGAAGCCTAAAGCATGAGCATTTTCTCCCCCTCAAAAAAAACGGGAGCCCTCCTCCTCGCTGATGGAACCATTTTTCCCGGGGAAGTGTTCGGAGCCGAAACGAGCAAGCTGAACGATGGCGTCTTGGGCGAAGTGGTCTTCAACACTTCTATGAGCGGCTACCAAGAAATCCTCACCGATCCCTCCTACCTCGGGCAGATCGTGGTGATGACCTACCCGCATATCGGCAACTACGGCATCAATTCCGGAGACTCAGAATCCCGCTCGGCTTTTGTGTCGGGCTTTATCGCCCATGAGTTCTGTGACCAGCCCTCCAATTGGCGCTCGGAAATGAGCCTGGGGGAATACTTCCGCGCCAAGCAAATTCCTGCGCTCACCGGAGTGGACACCCGTGCGCTCACGCGCCACCTGCGTGACAAAGGGGCCATGAATGCTCTGATCGTGGCGCCCCTGCCGGAATCGAAGGCCGAGATCGACAAAATCCTGCAGCGTCTGCGCTCTCTGCCGCCCTTTGGTGATCGCGATCTCGTGGCCGAGGTGAGTTGCCGTGAGGCCTATGACTGGACGGCCCCCGCCGATGAGCGGCACCAGGCCTGGAATGTGCCCACGGTGAAAGCCAAGGACAATCCGCTCGTGGTGGTGCTTGACCTGGGCGTAAAACAAAATATGTTGCGCTCCCTGGTCTCGCGCGGCTGCAAGGTGCGGGTGGTGCCCGTGACCACTTCGGCCGCCGACATTCTCAAGCAGAAGCCCAAGGGCGTGCTGCTCACCAATGGCCCGGGGGATCCCGCGCTCGTGAAGCATGCGCCGGATACAGTGAAAGAGTTATTGGGCAAGGTGCCCGTCTACGGGATTTGCATGGGCCACCAGATCCTCGCTCACGCCATCGGCGCCAAAACATTCAAGATGAAGTTCGGCCACCATGGCGCCAACCAGCCCGTGCTCGACATCAAATCGGGCCGTGTGATGATCAGCTCCCAGAACCATGGCTACTCCATCGATCCCGCCACCCTGCCGGCCTTCGCGAAGGTGGCGCAGATCAACCTCAATGACCAGAGCGTGGAATCGATCGAGCTGCCCGAGCACAAGGCCTTCTCCGTGC
>JAKFYM010000229.1 GCA_021730855.1 Bdellovibrionales bacterium | reverse complement strand
TCACGCCGCCTCGGCTGTTTTTTCCCGGCAGGCACTGGCCGCGAAACTCGGCTTTGCTCCAAACGAGTTGCGGGTTATTGCGGATCTGCACGCCATCTAGCATCCCTCGATGGCATTGCGGAATATAGTTCACGGCCTGGGCAATCTGGCGCTTCTGTTGGTCACTGAAACTTTGGTCCACCTTCAGTCCCCAGCGGCGGAATACTTCTTCCACGTCCCCCTCGAAGGCATCCATACTCACTGTGCCCGTGGCTGGAGGGCTCATTCCCGCTACGGCGGCCTCGGGAGCCGCACGTTGGGCGGCAGTGCCCGAAGCTTTAGAACCCGCCAATGCTAAGAGTGCCACTCCACCCACAAGACCCGCCGTGAGCAGGGCGCCACCATCCGAGCCCTTGCCACCACTTCCCGTGGTGCTAAGCGATTGCAGCTGGCCCGCATTCTGCTGGCTCTGGGAAGCAATCACTCGCGATTCCTCAGCATGGGCCTGTTTGAGACGACGGAAATTTCCGAGCAGTTCGCCCATCGAGGCAAGATCCCGCTCCACCCTGGCCATGCGGGCATTATAGAGGGGGAAAAGACTGCTATCGCGGCAAGCCTCCGTCTGCAAAACTTTCTTATTTTCGGAGGCGAGTGTGCTTACTTTCTTTTTTTCTAAGGCAAAAAGCGTGGCCATCGACTCGCTGATATCTTTGTTTTCGTGGTTGAGCGAGGCGTTTTCCAGTTGAGCTTCCTGCTGGTTCACCGGGGCCTCACCGTAGGCGCCATTTTGAATGTGTTCGCTTTCGTTCTCGTAGTTGTCACAGATGTTTTTCTGAATGCGTTTGAGCTCGTTGAAAGAAACTAGGCAGCGATCCAGTAGAGCGCGCTGGCAGACGCTGGCTTCGAGCTTTTCCACCTCTTTGCAGTCGTTTCCGAGAGTTTTGATGGTCTGGCTGGCGGGTTGAGCAAAACGAGTGTCGCAAACGCGGGCGTGGGCCTGAGGAAAGCTAAGGAGAAAAACCAGCAAGAGGCAGCCGCTATCACGAAGGAATCTAGGCAAGGTGAGTCTCCTTAAACAATTTATCCTTAAAGACTCATCGACGTTTCTGGCCTTTTCCTTTATTTTTCCGCCCCCACCCACAGCAGAAAAAACCATGTAGTTTCAGTAACTTATATTCAGAGCCCTTAGGCCCCTCCTGGCGAACCACTATTGCTATCTCTTAGTCGGCGGCTGAAGATAAGAAATGCTTCGAAAGTCCCTCAAAGACTTCCCCCTCCACCAGCGGATCCTCCTCATTCTGGGGGGCGTTTTCTGTTCGTTTTTCATTTATCTTTGTTTAGGCGAGATCATCATTTCGAAATTCTTCCCTGATTTTGGTTCCCGCCTCAGCGTGTATGCGCGCGAAGGACGGCTTTTTGATCGGGGCATTGGCACCGCCTTCAAGGAGCACCCTTACCTGCCCTTTGGCATGATCCCCGGAAAATATGAGATCGGAAATGGCAAGTTCATCTCCATCAACCAGTCGGGCTATCGCGGACCCAACATCCGCACCGAAAAGCCTAAGCTACGCATTTTGGTGGTGGGGGATTCCTATATCTATGGTTTCGGTATGGACGATAAAGAAACGCTTCCTGCCCAGCTTTCCGCACAATTGCACCATAGGTTTCCGGGCCAGGAAATCGAGGTCATCAATGCGGGGTTTCACGGCTCTTCTCCCTCGCACTACGATCTTTACCTGAGGAAAGAAGGTTTTGCGCTAAAACCCGATCTGGTGATTGTCTCGTTGCTTGCCGACACCGACCTCAGCGATATTTTTTTCACCTACTTCCGCGATTTTGGACCTGATGGCCGGGCACAAAAAATTAGTGATGGTTTTGTCTCCTTCCGCGGACGCCGCTATTTCAATGGCACCACCACCCTGGCAAACCTTCCGGTGCTTCGTTACTCCGCGGCTTGGTTCACTTTACTGAGTGCGCTCAACCTGACCCAGTCGGAGATCTTAGACAGGGAAATTTCTTGGGAAGAAGGGAAAGCCCTCTTTGAGCGCTCGGTCTTTGCGATTGCTGATGAAGCCAAGCAAAGGAAAGTGCCCTTGCAGTTTTGGTTAATGCCCGGGGGCCTAACCATGGGCCGTGGGAAAGAAAAATCTCGAGACTATTTGTTCGTGAAAGAAGTGCTAGATCGCTGGAAGCTCGATCACCTGGATCTAGGCGAAGCGGTATTCGCCAAAGAAATGAAGGATGTGATCTTGCAATTCGACAACGAATTTGGAAAGTACGCCGACAGCCACTTTAATGCAGAAACTTATCAGCTGCTGGCCAAGTTTGGCGCTTACCGTCTAGAACCAAGATTGCGCAAAGATTTTTTGATGCCAGCGCGCAACCTGTCCGCACATCGTTAGAAGTGGTTATTTGCGTGTAGCAGGGCCGCACAAAAGACCGCATCCCGGAAGAGCCCTTGTCAGATCTTTCGATTCGTCTGATAATTCTAAAAACTTCTATAGGAGCCACAAATGAAGCCAGCACTTTTTCTCTTCACTCTCTTTTTTCTTTCCGCCTGTGGACACCACAGAGATGTTCGTCCCGGCAATAAGGGAATCAACACCGTCTCCGTACTAGCCGAGGACGAAACCTCCGGCATGCGTGATGCGCTCAACCAGGCCAATCATTTTTGCGACGAATCGGAGAAGAAAGCGATCGTGCTTGAGGAAAGCAGCAAATACACGGGCGATATGGACGAAAGCACTTATAAAAATATGAAAAAGGCCTCGAAGGTGGGCAAGACGCTGAGCGGAACCAAACTAGGCACCAATTCGGGAACAAGTCCGGTCGGCAGCAAGCGCAACCAAACGGGATCGGCCACTGGAGTAGGCAGCGAAGTCCTCGATGACCTCGCTGGACAAGGCTATACCGTCACCATGCGTTTCCGTTGTGAGTAAGGAGCATATGCACATTCTAACCATTCTCGCTTTTCTTCTTGTGGCCGCAACCCCTGCGCTGGCAGCCCCAAAAACTTCTTTCGGAAACGGACGCCTCAGCCTGAAACAACAGGAACGGAGT
>JAKFYM010000038.1 GCA_021730855.1 Bdellovibrionales bacterium | reverse complement strand
ATATGTCCCAATACTTAAATCTTTGCCCAGCGTACAATTTCCTCAACTGGGCTTAATACGCCTTGAGTGAAGCCCGCCACCGGCGGCAACCACCCGCACACCCCCGCCCGATCAAAGAGCCGATGCAAAGCCGGAGTCCAGCGCGCACGAATCTGGAGCCATTCCCCCGTGGCGGGATGCTTCAGCCTTATTTGCAGGCAGCGCAGCCATAAGCCTGATAGGTCCGGCGGCAACTCTCGATTCAGTTTACGGTCGCCATGTTGTTTGTCCCCCAAGATGGGCAAGCCCGCCTGGGCGAGGTGGCGGCGGATTTGGTGGAAGCGTCCTGTTTCGGGCTCGGCGCGTACGAGGGTGAAGATCCGCTCGGCCCCGCGAAACTTAGGCACCGGCAAGGAAAAGGTGGCACATTCCTGAACGTGGGTGAGGGCTGGCCCATCGAGCTCTTGGTCCAAAGTCCCCGCACCCTCTAAGTGGCCGCGCACGCAGCAGTAGTAGATTTTCTGCACTTCACGCCCCTGGAATTGTTCTTGAAGGACTGCATTCCACTCTCTTGCTCTTGAAAAAAGCAGCACGCCCGAAGTGGCGCGATCCAGGCGATGCACGGGAAAGAGTTTCGCTTCCAGCTGCCGCTCTAGGAGCCCGAGCGCATTCCAGCGAGGGTGCATGCGGATGGTTTTGTCCTCAGGGGGATGGGTGTGAAAGCCCGCGGGTTTATCGATCGCCACGAGGAAATCATCGGTATAGAGGATGCGGAAGCCTTGCATGCGTGTCTTTAGTAAGGCCGGGCGTGGGGGCTGTCAATGAATCCGCAAATTCGCTTCTTTAGGCAGTTTCTTGATCAGAAGAAACGCCAGAGTGGCGCCTAGGAACTGGGCGAGAAAAAAGGGCAGCACTCCGCCGGGCGCAATTCCACAGAAAGTGTTTGTCAGGGAGCGAGCCAGGGTGACGGCCGGATTGGCAAAGGAAGTGGAAGAGGTGAACCAATAGGCCGCTAGGATGTACAAGGCCACGCTTATTGGGGCCGCTTCCACACGCCTGCGTCCGGCCAGCGCAATCGTGGCGATCAGGCCAAAGGTGGCAATGAGCTCGGAGAGCCAAAGGTGTGGCTCTGCGCGGTTTTTTGCGGAAATCTGGAGGATCTCTTTTGCAAAGATTGCGTGCGTGGCCAGCACTCCGGTGACTGCCCCGGAGAACTGCGCCAGCCAGAAAAAAGCCAGCTCCCTTCGACTAATCCGCGTCCAAAAAAACTCCACGAGGCTTACCACGGGGTTGAAATGAGCTCCGGAAATCGGCCCCAAGCACTGGATCAAAACAAAGAGGCCTGCTGCCGTGGCAAGGGAGTTCGCCAGCAGCGCCACGGCCATATTCCCTTCCGCTAGAGCCTCTCCCATGATCCCGGATCCCACCACGATGGCGAGCAAAAAAGCCGTGCCTAGGAATTCCGCGAGAAAGCGTTGCTTCATTGACATAGTCAGCAACAGCTGGCCTTCACGCTTGAGGTGGTCGGTGCGCAGCAGGAGTTCGTGGGTTTTGCGCTATAGACTTCCGCATCCGCCATATTTCGGTATGTCTCCCAGGCTAGGCCCGAAGGATCCTGCACCCATGCTTTTTTCGACTCAGCGTAACAACAGGTCGTTTCGCCTTCTGCAAACACCTTCATGCCGGCATTCTTGAGGCGGGCTGTGATCTCTGCAAGCTCAGCTTCTTCTTCCACCTGAATTCCCAGATGGTCTATACCCTCGGCACTGGAGCGGGTGGAGATGGCAAAATTGAGCCTAGGCTCATCGAGCATCCATTTTGCGTAGTCTTCCTTGAGTTTAGTAGGATTTTTTCCAAAAAGTGTTGAATAGAACTGCACTGATGCTGAGATATCTTTTACGCCTACGTGAATGTGAAATCGTTTCATTTTAGCACTTCCTTTCATGACAGATTTTTGATTTAGATTTTCGTTCGTGGACGCAGCAGTTCTCTTGTAAATAACCAATGAGGCTGTTGATCAATGTGGTGTTGGCAAAGTAAGTAATGGAACGGCCATTTTTTTGCGAGCGAACTAGCCCTGCTTTGTGCATATGGGATAAATGAAAAGAGAGGGTATTGTCGGGGATCTTTAACTTCTCCGCAATCCGGCCAGGCGCAAGCCCATCACGGCCATACTCAATCAGCAGTTTAAAGACCTTGAGTCTTGTTTCCTGAGACAAACTTGAAAAGGCCTCACAGACCTCAAACATTTCCATTGTTCTAGAATAATAGAAATGTTATTCGCAGTCAATGAAAAGGAGATTTTTATGAAAACCATACTGTTCCTCTGCGTGGCCAATTCGGCCCGCAGCCAGATCGCCGAAGGGCTAGCGAAAAAACTGTTTGGAAATAAGGTGAACGTGAAGAGTGCTGGCTCCCAGCCTAGCGGACTGGTGCAACCCTGGGCAATCACCGTTCTGAAGGAAGAGGGCATCGATATTTCCGACCATGGGTCGAAATCGGTCGATCGGCTTCCGATTGGTTTTGTGGCCTCTATGGACTATGTGGTGACCCTTTGCGCAGAGGAAATCTGCCCAACGCTACCCACAAAGGCGCAACGGCTGCACTGGCCCATCCCTGACCCTGCCGTGGTGCCCGAAGCGGAAAAGGCGCAGGCCTTTCGCGCGGCACGGGACGAGATCACGAGGAGGCTAATGGACTTCGGGCGGGAGCAGGGTTTGTTGGGGTAGAATGGGAGCACCCAGACTAAGCCAACCTCACTCCGCAGAGGCGCAATTCCCGTTCTCATATTCCGGCTTCCAACAGGCCCTGGTGTAAATAAAAGGTGTAAAGGGATTCTCGCCCGCCACGCTGCCCGTTACCCCGCCGTTTTCCAGAATCAAATAGGTATAGTTTTGGTTCTTGGTCACATTGTTGTGCGCTAGGTATTGCCGCCTCACCGCATGGAAGCGAAATTCGGATTTATTGATTTCTCGCATCAGATCTAAAAAGACCTGCGAATCAGACCGCATCGCTCTGCCGATTCTTTGCTCAAAAGCAAACCACTCCCGGAGCGAAGAA
>JAKFYM010000314.1 GCA_021730855.1 Bdellovibrionales bacterium | reverse complement strand
GACTAGGGTGGAGCAGAGCTCAAAGCCACTGCCATCGGGTAGGGTGACGTCGATCAGCACGAGATCGTAGGCATTTTTTTGCAAGAGGTCTTGGGCCTCTTTGAGAGTCTGCGCAATGCTTAGCGTGCCCGCATCCTGCAGCGTAGTGCGCACCAGGAGCTGGCTATCAAGAGAATCCTCCACGAGTAGAATTTTGTGCACGGAGCCCCCCTTATCCCTTTACCTATATAGATAAATCATATCTTAGTGGACTATATTAGTAAACATTAATAATTCAATATTTACCTTAAAAAACAATGGGTTATAACAAAAAATCTAGTTTACTTGCCCCAAAATTCTCGTAGCTCGGCTTCGGTTATGGGCTTAGGCAGGAAGTAGGGGACAGTCTTGAGTTTACTGGTTTTTTGCTGCCATTTCTCAAAAGTCATGCCCGATATGAATAGGAAATCCACTTGGAAGCGCTTCATCACCACCTCCCAAAGGATCAAGCCACTGGAGCCAGGAAGGTTCACGTCGGCCACCACTAGGTCAATCCGGATGCCGTCCCACTTGGCCTCATTGAGGATAAGATAGGCCGCTTCGGCACTATGGGCGGTGATCAGAATGAGCCCCGGATCGATTTTCAGCAGCATGCTCTTGAGCAATAGTTGGGTACTGGTATCGTCCTCTAGTAATAGAATTCGTTTACGAAACACCATAGCTCCCCCCACGGTACTTTTAGTGTACGGGGGAATGATGGAGCGAAATTTGGGGGATTGTGGAGTTCTCTCCACAATCCGGCCCCCTTGCCTGTTGATATAGGCAATGGGGCCGGCTTCTGTCTGACGAGTAGACAGGCCCAGGTGGTTTAGTCATTTTAACTGTTCATCCCTTTCGCCAACCATTGATCTTTCTTAGGCTTTCGCCCTGGCATGGGAGTTGAAGTGTTTGTGTCACACCTATGAAAAAATCCTTTCTCCTGGCCTTTTTAGCCGTGTTTTTCACCACCTCTTTCGCCAGAGCGGAAGACCGCCTCGCGGGCCCTCGCTCGATGCTGGCTGGTTTTGGCTTCTGTGCCCTTGGTGCCGGTGCAGGTGGGGCCGCGGCCGCTATCGTGAAGCGGAATCGCATCGCCCTAGGGTCCATCGTGCCTCTCTTTGGTTGTTCCGCGCTCGGTGCCTCTCATGGCGCCTCTCTCCTAGCGGCTCAGCAGATGGAAATCGAGCTGGATGTGACTCATTTACGCCTGGAGAGCGTCCGCAGCCTAATGCAAGGTTTTGCAGCTAAATACAAATTGTCTTATGAAGATTTTAAATCCGATTTTTTTGGCGGGTTTTCGAATGAAGAATTGGCCGACGTTCATGTTCCTTCCGTATATCGGGAGCAGTTTCTTTTGGACGTGGTACAGCTACGCGAGCAATTTCGAGAAGCCCTGGATTTACTGGTAGAGAATGACCCTGCCATCAGCCAGGCAAATGACGTGAAAGTGGAAAACATGGGCACTGGTGGCGTTCACACCCCTGGCTACGGCGTTTACGGCGCTCAATAGTCACAGCCCCTAGAGCTGGACGATCCAATACGTGCTCGCTACCGCCACTGCCATGGCGGCCAAGACGCCACTCAGGACGATACTGAATTTGTTGCGTGCAGAAATCCATACCAGGCAAAACTTCGCCAGAAAGCTTGCCAAGAGCGCTATCGACAGGGTGGCTAAGGCAGAAGAGCGACTGAGTTGACCGTGTTCGTATAGAGTGGCCGTGGCTAAAGAGACGCCATGGAGCTCGAAAAGGCCGGTTACGATGATAGCGGCATTGCGGCCGCTATCCCCTGCGAAGCGCTGAGCAACGGCGACTAGGGCAAGAATGGCGGTTAGTAGAACGGCCAGGCGGAACACCCCGAAAAAATCTAGAGGTGGCTGCACTTCTGGGTTGGGAATGGCCCGCCGATCGCCACGTACCAGCCACGCCACAACGATGGCATTCAGGCCGATGGCCATGGCCACCAAGAGCGAGGCTTGCCAGAACAGCGTGGGAGCCGTGAGAGAAACGATCAAAATCAGTTCGACGAGGGAAGCAATCAATCCCATTGTGGCCATGGCTGCATGGCGGCGCCAGGCAGCCGGTTGCTCTCTGGCGAGCTTTCCGGCGGTGATAGTCAGGGTGGTGCTTGAAGCCAGTCCTGCAAGAAAGCCAACCACTAAGGGGCTTTTGTGTGGTCCGAGAAATCTGACGGCAATCCGACTGAAAAATTCGATGAACGAGACCAAGAGAACGACAATGCCAAATTTTCTCGGGCTAAATATTCCCCAAGGATCTATCACTTTGTCCTCCACCAAAGCCAGCAGAGCAAATCCCATCAGTAAGAGCACTAACAAGGATTTCCATTCTCTTTTTTGGAGGATGAATTTAGGCATGGGAGGGTATCGGTCTAGTTCGACAAGGGAACCGTACAAGCCTGCATATGAGGAAAGCGAACGGCGGTAGCATACACAGAGTCCTTTTTCTGGTGCAGAAAGGCATCTACAAACCCATCAACCACTTCCCAATCGGTATATTCGTAGTTTTTGCTGGTGTCTATGTCTCCACCGGCTTTTCGGCTGATTCTTTTCATTAGGATCCGGAGAAGCCAGAAATAGTCTCTGTACTTGAGCGCGCCCGCGATGCTTGCGAGGTGAGAGGGCGTCCAAGCTGTCTGAGTCATGAATTTTTTTAGTAAATCATCGTCCGCTGTTCTTGCGGAATCGTGTTTGTCCGCTGCATTTAGAGTGACTGAAAAAAAAGCGCAAGGATGGTCTGCCAGAAAAGGAAGATTGGTCCGCACCCAGGCCAAAAGGGGCCCGGGAAAGTTGCCCCGATAGACAGGTCCACCACAGATAATCGAATCCACGTCAGATTCTGGTGGCTGCTTGGTATTGGCTTTGACCAGCCGAGTGGAAATTCCAGGTTGCTGAATCTTTTTCGCGATATAGCGAGCGATTTTTTCGGTTTGACCATATCGCGTGGCATAAACAATGGCTATTTTTTTCATGTTCTTCCAGGTTTATTGCGCGGTCCATCCGCCATCAACCACCAAGGAC
>JAKFYM010000380.1 GCA_021730855.1 Bdellovibrionales bacterium | reverse complement strand
GGGCCACATTGCCGAGGAGGGCGGGGGCCGTGGGCAGGTTGCCGGCGATCGAGGTAAAATTAAAAGGAGTGACGGCGAAAACAAAACCCTCGAGGGGGCGGTATTCCATGCGATTCCAAGTGCCGGGCGCGCTCTCGGGCTGCTCGGAATAGATTTTTGCTAAATAAGAGACATTGAAACGGAAAAAATCGATGAGTTCGCAGGCGGCATCGATCTCGGCCTGGTGCACGGTCTTCGATTGGTTCAGCATGGTGGCGGCATTGACCAGGGGCCGGTACTTTCCGGCCAAGAGATCGGCCGCTTTGAGGAAAATGGCGGCCCTGTCCTGCCAGGCTAGATTTTCCCAATCTTTTTGCGCCCTTAGCGCCGTTTCCACGGCCAGTTTGATCTCTTTTTCGCCGGCTTGGTGCACTTGGGCGAGGGTTTGGCTATGGCGGTGGGGCTCGGTGGCGCGGATGGTTTTTCCGGTGCGGATCTCTTTTCCACCAATTATCAGAGGAATATCCATGGGTTGCGAGCGAAAGGCCTTTAGCTGCTTTTCAATTTGGGCACGGGCTTGGTCGCCCGGGGCATAGGGCAGAACAGGCTCGTTTTTCGGGAGGGGCGACTGGAAAAAGGCGTCGTTCATGGGGGCCTCGCTGAAGATTTGTGCTTTCTTTTATCCAAGGAGCGACCAAAAAGCCAAGCCTAAAAGTTTGGAATTTCAATGGTTTGCCTTGGCTTTGGCGGAGGTGGGCCCCTTTTGGCTCCAAACTGTTGTTGACAATATTAGTCAACAAATATATTATGCATGGCGTTACGCAACCGTGGAAGAGGAATTTATGAAAAAGCCATTCGAAGCCCTAGTCGTCTCTACTCTCGTCCTAGCCTTCACGCTAGCCCCATTGGCACGAGCCGAATTGGTCGAAGCTGAAGAGCAAGTCGAGGCCGATGTGGTCACCCCCGAGGAAAACGCCTTTGAGAGCGCTCCTCGATTCGAACAGCCCTCTGCTATGCAAAGCAGCGATGGCAATGTGGAGACCCAAATCAACATTCACAACGAAACCCAGGCCCAGACTAGCTCCGGAATTGGCTCTTCTGTAGAGAAGGGCGTGCAAAATAAAATCACCGGCGTGCAAAGAGAAGTCGAAGGCGTCGTGCTCAAGAGCCTCGATAAAATCACGGTGACCGTGGACGATGGCTCCACACCCGCCGCAGCCCAGAGCTCGCAAAATGCGACTGTGGTTGAGCAAGACAGCGTAAGCAAAAATAATTTAGAAGAAAAAGAAGACGCCTATATGACCGTGGACAGTGCCCCAGAGATGGCCGCGGAAGACGAAGCGGCTGGCGAGTCGATCGCTGAAGCCGACGCCGACGCCTCCAGAGCTGGCCGCGTGTCTTTGTCTCCTGTGCTTGGCTGGACCACGCTCAATTCGACCTCCTATGATGTGAGCTCGCGTTATACCGCTGGCTTTGATATTGAGCTCGAGATGAGCGATGCACTCTCCGCCATTCTCGGTTATTCGTACTCGCAGTACGACATTGCTCTGCCAGAAACCAATCCGTACTACAACTTCTACGGACCTAGCTTCATGAGCAACAACACCGCTAGCCTACAGTATAATCAAAACGTGTTTAACGCTGGTCTGCGCTACTATCTCTTCCCCAAAGAGTCGAAGTTCCGCATTTTCCTAGGCGGTGGCGCGGGCTACAACCTGGGTTACCTGAACTACAAACAAGAAAACTCCGCTACCTTCGCCTACAACCCCTACGATGTGGACGACTACGAAGTGAATTCCATCTTGGGTAACCTTGAGACGGGCGCGCTTCTGCAGGTGTCTAAGAACGTGGCCGTGGGCGCGAATTTCAAGTACTCGATGGTCCTGACCTCGAAGGAAAATCGTCCCTTGAACAACAACGCCTTCATCCTGAACGGCCAAGGATCCAACCCCCAGGCGAACCAAAGCGCCGTGGGCGGATCGATCGCCGGCGACAGCTTCTACTCTGTCTTGGGTAGCGTTCGCATTAGTTTTTAAGTTCTCTAGCTCTCTAGTTCTCTCCCCCCGAGCGCCCTGTGCCGATCTAAAGGCATGGGGCGCTTTTTTTTTGGGCTGAAAGGCTGCGCTTGCTGTGGGTAAGGAGGCTAGTTTATGGCCGAATATAAATAGCGCTACTTTTCACCCAGTGCGCACCACGAAGCAGCGCGCCAGAAGAGGGCGCCCCGGGCTCTGCCTCATCCGTCGCGCTAGGCGCTTCTTGAGGTGGATGCTAACCCAACGGCAGAACGAATAGAGGGCATCGCGATTTCGGCTATGGAGTTAATCGAAGGATCAGTGACTCATCAACCTTATTTTGAACGGGCCATCGCCACAGAAGCAAGGCCCAAAACGGCAAACACGACAGCAGCGCCTGTGGACCGTTCGGAAACTCAAATCCCGCGTTCACAGCAGTATGCAAAGTGATCGCCACCATGAGTGATTGGTTTCGCTTAGTCAGTTTGATCGCGATAAAAGAAAGAACGGTGGTGAGGACCATCCAAATGCAAACTAATTTGATTGCTTGGAAGAGCTCATTATTGGCGGTTCGATTGGTGAAATGCCAGATTTCCCAAAGGACGCCGATGATAACAGCTTTGCTCCAGTCGGATCTTGTCTTAAGTGCATCTTGAAGAAAACCTCTCCAACCGAGTTCTTCGCCAAGGATAGAAACAAAGCCCAAGAGGCCAGTCAGCAGAATTTTCGGATCCTTATTCCATAGGGCAAGGGAAATGGGAATGAGGGTAAAGAAGACAATGCCCCGCCACAGGCTAGTGCCTTGAAAGGTGATGGCTCGCTTGTGGTTCTTATAAAGAAGGAAGCAGGCGAGCGCTCCGACGCCCGGTCCCCACATGACTAGCCAGATTTTTATGAATCTAGGTAGGTCAAGAGCCAGCCAGCTCTCTCGATTGACATCACGCCACCAAAAGAAAGGCCAGCTCCAGAGACAAGCTAAGATGTAAAACGTGAAAACGGCTTTCCAATTTGTTTTTTCAGAGTTGGTTACCATTTTCCATCTACCAGACGCCTAAAGAAATGTTGAGGAACCAAAGAGGTCCATCCTACTTCCAAATCACCCAGTG
>JAKFYM010000220.1 GCA_021730855.1 Bdellovibrionales bacterium | reverse complement strand
TTTCTGGAGGGAGGGAAGGTCTTCGGCCTGCAAGGCAGCGGGAGTGCGAGTAGGCGGCGGATTATTTGGGGCTGGGGGGCCGTAAAAAGTTGGTTTGTTTGCGGGGCCAGAAACGGGACCTGAAAAGAAACGAAAAATGAAATTGCCGCGAGCCGGTTGGGCTTCTTCTCCCGTTTGCGAAACGGGATGGCCAAAGCGGGCCTCGGCCACGGGAATGGCCAAGAAGAGCGCTAAGATTTTCGAAAAGTTTCGCATTTAGAACATCCACCCGAGGCCAAAGATAATATTGTGCGTGGTTTCTTTCTGGTTCACGTACCCAGTGCCACCATGAGCCACCGAGTAAGCTCCTTGGGTGACATGGATTCGGTCGGTATAACGAGACATTCTCCACTCGAGCCGGAAAATAAAATTTTCGGTGAGAAAGAATTTTTGTCCAATGGTGAGATGGCCGCTCGGGTGGCTGCCGACTGTCTCGGTGATTCCAATTCCAGGGGCGATATAGGTTTCAAAGTGGCTGATTTTTTTCCCGAGCAGGCTGAATTTTGCGTAGATCGGAGTCCAGCCAAGGGAGAGGACCGTCTGACTCTGCTCCATATTGAAATCGGGAGTGAAGCCGTAGGCGGTACGAACAGAATTTAGAAATTCGTTTGTTTGGTTAGAAATGCGGTGATGAGAAATCTCGGTAAAAAACTCATTCGTGAAATTGTAGGTGAGTGAGACGCCGCGAGACTTGGAGTCGACATAATTTTTCCCCTGGTAGATCCCGTAGTGCAGGGCCAGTTCAAACCGTCCCTTCTTCTGGAAGCGGCGATTCTGGACCACTTCGAGCTCGTCTTTATTGGGGCGCCAATAGTCCTCCTCGAGGCCGGAGATGTCCACCGCTTCAGGATCCTGAGCCACCGCCTCGGGAGGGGGCACTGCGGCCTCTTCGGCCTGAGCCGAGAGGGAGAGCAACAAGGCAAGCAGGAGGGAATTCATGGCGTCCTCAATTCAGGGATTTGAACAGGAATGGATAACTCACCAGTACCTGTCCTCCACCTTTAGGCTTAGGGAAGTTCCATCCTTTGATTTTTCCTAAAATGCAGTTTTCTACAGGAGCGTTGTTCATGGTGGTTTTTTTCACGGACGTGACGCTCACTGCACCATCCTTATTGATGGTCCATTGAGCCACGACCTTGCCAAAGATATTTGGGTCCACGATGAGCTGGCGCTCGTAGCAGTGTTTGATCTGCCCGATATTGGCCTGCACCACGGCCGCGATGAGCGACTTATCGAGGCCGCCGATGGCTTCGGCCTCCTCGCCTCCGAGGCTCATGTCGAAACTTTTCCCGAATCCCGAGCCGGTGCCGCCGATCGTGGTGCCTTTGCCGTTGGCGAAGCCCTTGAGGGCGCCGGCCTTGCCGTTGCCTCCCGCGCTTAAGCCAGCACTGAGGGCATTGGCGTTCACGCCGCTGCCCCCGATAGCTCCGGCGGCGATATTTTCGGTTTTCATGCTAGCGCTCTTGAGGTTGCTGCCGCGCGCGGTTTGCGTGCCATTTTGGCTGATGGCTTGTTGGATATTTTCGGCGGTGAGGCTGGGTTTTTTCGAGAGTAGTTTCGTGAGAGAGCTGCTGATGCTGGCGGCCTTAGAGACCTGCTGGGGGGCAGCTTCCGATTTAGCGGCTTCTGCTTGCGCGGCAGGAGCCGGTGCCTCTTGGGCGGGCGCCGAATCCATGGAAAGGCGGAAATAGGAGCTTTTGGGAGCGAGCGCTTCTTCCAGTTTTTCTTCCTGAAGGGGCACGTAGCTCAGGAAAGCGAGGATGACGCCCGCGAGCGTGGCGCAAACAAGGAGCGCTCGCTGCAGGGTGGGGCTTTCGTTGTCTTGGCTGCGACGACTGGTGCGAATGCCTTGGTGACGCCAGAAGAGCAGGATCTCTCTTTTTTGGTCGGCGCTCACGAGCCGTGCTTTTTCTTGTTCAGAAAAGGCAAAGGCGGCGCCCTCTTGCTCCACGATCCGGAGGAGTTCGTTGGCGCCATCATAAATTTCTGCCACGTATCCCGGTGGCAGGAAACATTCCGAGCGATCGGTCTTGCGATGGAGGAAGCAATCGCCGGTGGGAACGCCATTGATCAAGATTTCGTTTTTCCTGCGGCCAATATGAATACGTTGGTTCTTGGCGAGAGTCTTTTCGTCGCGCACGATTTCTTCCTCGACACGAATCATCTCCAAGTAGTCGGGAGTGGAGCCACAGTCGGCCTGCCAAAAGGTGGCCCGGCCGGAGGCGCGTTCATCACACGAATGGTCGACTAGTTTCACCTTCACTTGGTGTCCGCCCACCTCAAATGTCTCGCCGGGATTCAGGTGGCGCTCAATGATTTTGCGGCCGGCCACGAAGGTGCCGCGCTCAGAGCCAAGGTCGTAGAGCAGGATGTTTGCGTTGCCCACGATTCGCAGCATGGCGTGGATTTCGGACACCGCAGTGTGGGGCACGATTAGGTCGGCCCGTTTCGAGCTGCCGATGATCAAGCGATCCTCGCCATCCGTCACGTAGGAGCCGAGGCTAATGCCTCCGGCTTCGAACAGCTCCGCGTGTAGGCGGAGTTGGGCCTTTTCTAGCTGTTTGGCCGCGTTCATAGAGATTTGTCCACCTTACGTTGGGCATCTAAAAGACTTTTGTTTAGGTCGGGTTGCCAGGAGTGGAGCTCCCCAAAGGCGGCTTCTTTTTGTTGGGTTAGGTAGGCGGAATAAGGCTTACGGCTTTTTCCTTCCACCAGGGCTCCCTCAAAATCCACCACGGTCTGCTTTTTGTAGCGCGTGGCGCTTTCAGCGCCTTGCACGACAGAAATGCCTAGAGGGCTCATCATGAGCGCTAGGAACAGGATGAGCCCTCGTAGGCGGCGTTTGGGGGACGGAAAGTTAATCATCATTAACAATCTTAACTTATTGTATTAATTCAGTCAAGAATTGCGTGGTGCAAAAAGTTGTTTCCCTTCAGTGGCTTAGGGTAAGGTCGGGGCATGCCTGAGCAAAAGACCCAGGAACGAGGCCTGCCCCCTGCTTTTGTGGTGGGGACCGGTACCCTAGCCTCCCGCCTTCTGGGGTTAATTCGGGAGCAGGT
>JAKFYM010000050.1 GCA_021730855.1 Bdellovibrionales bacterium | reverse complement strand
TGACCAGCGACCACGCCACCAGCAAAACTCCGTAAAAACCAATGGACACCGGGAGCAAAAGCACAAAAATCGCGGCCGCCGCCGTGCTGAGCACAAAGGCCGGAAACTCCTTCATCCGACGAATCGGCAGGCTCACTTCGCGCCTTTCATGGCAAGTAAGCACAATCAAGAAAAAGGGAACGGCCAGCGCTTGGAAAAACAAAAGCACCATCGCCCCATGCCAGCCCTTCGCGGTCAGGCTAAAAAAGCCCACTGCCACAAAAGAGCTAATCGCCTGCTGCAACCAAAAGATGCGATCGCGGGCGCGCTTGGAGCCAAGAAAACTCACCGCGCTATAGGCGACGTAGACCGAAAAGAAACCCAAGAGGTAGGGACCAAATGTCTGCAACTCCGAGGCAAAAAGCACGAGACCAAACCGAAAGAGCAAGGTAAACCCCGCCACCACCTGCAAGACCAAGGGCACGGCTCTTTCGATCGACTCCATCTCAAACACCTTGCGGGCATTTCCGTGAAAGGGAAACAACCCAGAACCGATAGCGGCCGCCAGCAAGAGCAAACAAAAACCAATGCTACCCGGCAAAATCTCGTGCTGGCCACTGCTGATATGGAACCACTCAAGGAGGGTGGGGCGAAAGGAATCAGAAAAGACCAGGACGCAAACCACGAGGGAAAAAAGAGCGATGATCGAGAGAAAGGCAGTTTCTTTGATGGCATCGATCCGGGTTTCCTTGGATTCCATCCCCGTGAACACCAGGCGAGGCAGCAAGGCACCTGCGTAAAAAACCGAGAAGAGAAAAAGATTATCGGCGCCCAAAAGGCCGAGCAAGCAGCCCAAAAAGCCTGCTAGGCTCGCCACCGACGCACGGGATTTTTCCAAGCTCTCGCGGGCGAGAAAATGAAAGCTGACCACCACGGAGGCGGCAGCTAGCGCGAGCAGGGCCGAAGAAAAAATCCAGCGCATGCCGGTGTTCTTGGACCAAAGGTTCTCTTCCAAAAGGAGGGGGGAGAGGATCGATCCCGTGACAGAGGGCCCATTTTTGGTGAAAAATGCTCCCACGAGAATCGCAAAGCAGACCCAGGAGAAAAGGCTGCTAGCGAGGGAAAGCGACCATAGCTTGCGCCCGCGAAGGGGCCCGCAGATCGCTAGCACCAAGAACAAAAAGGGCACAAAGGTGCCCGCGAGTCCAACCCAACCGGTCACAGCAGCCTCCCGGCAATTTGCGTAATGAGAATAAGGAAAAAGATGAGGAAAACGCCATAGCTGGCAAAAGAGATGGGGGCCGCTTCAAGATCGGACCTCACGCCCATTTCCGGCGGCTTTGGATCCATGAATATGCGGCGACAGATGTACACATTGGCGTAGAAATAGAAGAACCACAGCAGGCCAAAAACAATCGTATAACCCACGCCCATCTCTAGCGAGCGGGCGCCAATACCAGCAAAAATTTGGTAGACCGGAGTTCCCGGCACTCCCAATACCAAGGCAAAAAGCAGGCCCACGAACACCTTATGTACGGGACTCGACACTCGCAAGACCGAAGCATAAAGCACCAGGCCCGTAAAAACCGGCACGAAGAGGCATATGAAATAGGCCGAAAGCACGAGGCTTGTGGTGGAAACACCCATAGCCACCAGAATGAGAGAGAAAAAGAAGCTAGGAAGGCTGCCAAGCATTCGCCGGCGCGAACGAGCCGCAAAAAGCCCACTGATCGAAAAGGCGCAGCCAATGATACCAAGGGCATAAAACAGGGCTTTTTGTTTGGCGCTGAGGTCGGGATAAACGGTCGAAAAAAGCGAAGCAAACTTGAGAGCCACGGCGCTCAACACCGTGACCAGGGTGAGGGTCACGCTTTCCGGCAGGTGCTCTACGGCCAGACCAAACCAACGCGACCAAGGAGCCAACGGCACCGCCAATAGCACCAGCGCCATCCACATCATGAGCCCCAGGTTGGACCCAGATCCCCGCGCGAAACGCAGCTCACGCTCCCCAAATTCCGTGATGCCCCAAGCGATCATCAAAAGCCCAAGCAAAAAATAAAGAATATACATTCGCCGCGAAACCTGGTCGCCCACACTCTCATTGGCCCCAGACATCGAGAAACGGATCAGATAGAAAAATACGGTGCCCGTAAGCAGTTGCAGAGCGCCCGTGGCCACCGCATTGTCGGAGGCCACGAAGAGCGAGCTGAACCCTTGGGCAAAACAAATCATCAGACTAATGATGTTGGCCGATTGGTTCTGGGACGAATAGGCACTCATCCAGTGGGCCAAAAGAAAACAAAGCTCCATGGTGAGCAGGAATCCATATCGATAGGCATCGAGCGAGAGCACAAAGTCCAGCGGATAGCCCGTGACGAGGGTGCTGCTAATGCTGACCTGCTTTCCGGCCGAAATAATGGCGGTGCTCAAAAAGCAGAGGAGGAGCACCCGAAAGGCCGAGGCGATCACGCCCGAAGAGAAAATCGCATTGCGATCGCGCAAGCGCTTGGGCAAAGGAAAAAGACCCGCCACGAAGGGCGAAGTCATATAGAGAAAAAGCAAAACTTTCTCTAGGTTCATTTCCCCCCCATCAAAAATAGAAATCCGGAAAAGAGCGTGATGAGCACACCCAGGAAAAAGTAGGCACGGATGCTTCCTGAATGAATATAGCGAATAAAGAGCGAAAGAGAAGTGCTATAGTGCGCAAAGCTGCGAAAGAATTTCTCGCCAAAAATAAGGTGATCGAAGGACTGCACAGAATGCGCTACCGAAGAAGAGGCCTGGGCGGTTTTTCTGGCCACCCAGCTCATTCCCCGCTCCGGCAATAGAACCAGCTGCTCATTCCAGCGAAAGATCGCGGGATCAATGCGCGGAAAAAAATCCTCCATCCGCTTCTCTCTCGTCTTGATCCAGCCCACAAAAGCAGAATTGCTAGCCAAAAGTGCCCCAGCGCATAAGCCAATCAAAAGCGCGGCCCCTGTGATCATCACATGCGCATCGGAAAAAATGGCCAGAAAGCCATTTTGAAACTCACTCTCCGCGGAGAGATTCATGATGTAAACGACCGCCGCCACTTCCACTAGGAACACCAGAATGGCGGGCAATAGACACCCCAGATAGG